>SOIC01000051.1 GCA_004377275.1 Dehalococcoidia bacterium | reverse complement strand
GAGCGGCATGTTGGATTCCTAACGCCTCTGTCATTCCGAACTTGTTTCGGAATCTCAGGATGCTGAAACAAGTTCAGCATGACAACGTGCCGGTTGTAACCAAATGTAGTTGCCACGAAAATGGAGTCTAGTCCGCCCGCCCTGAGCATGTCGAAGGGCCGTTCATGGTTCGACAGGCTCACCACGAACCGCGTTAGATACGTCAATTCCCACGTTTGGCGTGTTGCCAACCATCGACAGGAGTCTGCAGCGAAAAAGGCCTTTTCATTATCGGTGGTGTCTATGTAAATAGGCATGTTTGATTGCGAGCCCTGCGCTTTATGTCATTCTGAGGGACCCCGATTCAGGCCGAAGTGTCGGCTGACCTGGGCCGAAGCGTCGGCCGACCTGACGGCCTCGGCCTCGGGGGACCGAAGAATCTTGCTCAGGGTAAACTCCGCGAAGCACGTATATTGATGTTAGGAGTATCATGGTATTGAGGATTGGGAGAAGTAGTTTGTCACTAATCATCTGACGAGTACAGGGATTTGCCAGTATCGCGGAAATAGTATAATATTTGTCAAAGGGGGATATATGGAAGATAGAGTGGCAATCTTCATAGACGGGAGCAACCTGTATCACGCGCTGCGCTCTAACTTGGGACGCTATGACCTCAATTTCGCCGAGTTCTCCAACAAGCTCTGTGGGCCGAGGCGCCTGTTCCGAACATACTATTATAACGTCCTGCAGGACCCCGGCCAGCGGGCTGAAGGCCACCGCGAGCAGCAGGAGTTCCTCAACGCCCTTCGCCAAACTTCGTATATGGAGGTGCGGCTGGGGGGTACCAAGCTGGCGCAGGGCGTCCGTGTGGAAAAGGGCATCGATGTCATGCTGGCCACAGACCTGCTGCATTTTGCCTGGAACGGCCTCTATGACATTGCAGTGCTGGTGAGCGGGGACTCAGACTTCGCCTATGCTCTTCAAGCAGTAAAAAACATGGGTAAACATGTAGAGGTGGCCTACTTTGAGGCCAACGTGGGCAAGGACCTTTTGGACATAGCCGATAACCGGCACCTGCTGAATCAGAGGTTCTTCAAGGGATTGTGGACCGGCAAGCGTCCTCCGCCGCCACGTAAAGTGCCCACTGAAGTGCCCTTTGGAGCGAAAGAGGACAAATCGAGCGGCGGACAGAGGCGGCCACACTTAAGGCGCACAAAAGGTAGCCACGCTTAAAGCGACAAATATGCCTCGCTTAGCAAGCGATGGGCTTACGGTAATGGGCTGTGGGGTAATGGGATAGGTTCTATTCTGTCTCCTTCAATGCGATATGCATGGTCGATGTGGCAGTAATCAGATTCGTCAAGCCGCTTGAAAACCTCGCCAATCGTATATGCATTAGCCCATATGAAGCCCTCCGCTATGACGATTAAGAAGGTTTCTCTCCTTTCAGCTTGGCTAAGTTGCCTATTTTTACGTCTGACCAGTTCCTGAAACTCCTCAAAATCCCTCCCCTCCAACTCCATCTTTGGATTCCCCCGCCAGGAGCTAATTACAAAAAGAGATCCTGCGTCATCGAATTTCTTGAGCCTGATACTGGGGGCCTTGAATGCTTGAGGTGACATCCTCCTTATCAGCCTGTCTATTTGCGGTGTCAAGTCTACCTCTTGCTTGGTCTTCAGTTTCGGTGCTCTATCACATACGGAGTTCTTCAAGGCTTCTTTAAACAACTTCTTCACCCATTGCTTGAGAGGGAGAGGTTGCTTCGGCACATCTATCTCTAAGATGAAGGTACCTGGCAGATTACCAGAGGTTTCACCTTTAACTTGCTCTAAAAGACGCCAAAGTGCCATATCTATCTGCTCAATCTGTTCATCGGTCAAATTTGTAATCTCAATTGCAATTTGCTCGCCAGAGGCCTCGTCCGTGCAATCAAAGTCATAGTTTCCCTGCAGAGGTCTCTTCGGGTTTGTGAATTGTGTGCCCTTCTGCTTATTGTAATGGTCTAGAAAGAGCTCGGCGTATTTCTTTTCTCCTTGTTCTTTCCGCTCTTCCCTCGTCATCATAGCCTCGGTTTATTAAAAATAGGGGAAAGCATTGATGCTTTTACACTCCAATTGAGACCCACATTCGGTAGTCTTGCTCTACCTATCCCCCCAGCATTGTATTGTCGATCAGCCGCGTTCCGCCGATCCTGACCGCCAGCGATACCAGAGCTTGGCTGTCAACCTTCTCAAGCTCCTCCAGCGTTTCGGGGTCGGCTACGCTCACGTACTCAATCTGCGCGAAGGGCTCGCGCTCAATCAGTGTGGTCATCTCCTGGCGCAGGCGCGCGGCATCTTTCTCGCCATTTTCCCAGTGCCCCCGAGCCAGGCAGAGGGCTTTCCACAGCACCGGGGCCGCCTTCCTCTCCTCGGGACTCAAGTGGGTGTTGCGGCTGCTCATTGCCAGGCCATCAGGCTCGCGCACTGTAGGCACGGCCACGATCTCCAGGTTCATATTCAGGTCGGAGACCATCTTACGTATCACTGCCAACTGCTGGGCGTCCTTCTGCCCGAAGTAGGCTCTATCGGGCTGGACAATGTTGAACAGCTTGGCTACCACGGTGGTGACCCCCATGAAATGGCCGGGGCGAGGTTTGCCCTCCAGACGCTCGGTAATTCCTTCGACTGCCACCGAGCTACTGAAGCCCTGGGGATACATCTCCTGGGCGCTGGGCATAAACACGACACCCACATTCTCCTTCTCCAGCAAGGCGAGGTCTCGCTCTGGATCGCGTGGATATGTGGCGAAGTCTTCTTGTGGGCCGAATTGAGTGGGGTTGACGAAGATGCTTGCAATGACCGTTAGGGTCTCTGTCCGGGCGTGGCGCACCAGTGCGAGGTGCCCCTCATGAAGATAGCCCATAGTGGGCACGAAGCCGACGGAGCCGGCGAGCTTGCCCCGCTCGGCTTTCATGGCAGCGATGGTTTCCACAACCTTCATGTTGTTTATGGAGGGTTAAGGTAATTTCAGGCCGACTCACTTTTTGCGAAGGTTAGCGATGAATTCATTAAGCGTTATGGCACTTAAGGTCATTGTCTCCAGGGTGCCCCGAGAGCCCAGCTCTATTGCTACTCTGGATATGGTGGCGTCGTCCGGAGCATCCAGGATGTTCACGAAATCATAGGGGCCGAGGAGGGCATATTGGCCGATTATCCTGGCTCCCATCGCCTCTACCTCCTTGTTGACCTCCTTTATCCGCTCCGGCCGCTCTTTTATGGTCTTTCTCCCCCACACGGTAAGCTTGGTGAGCATTACATATGTTGGCATCTTACCTCCTTTCAGCTATGGGTTTCGGGTATCTCTGCCCTCCAGCGATGTCCATTCTATCAGCTCTGGTGTTGGGCTTCAATCTGGGCCAGGATTCTTCGTTCATCTTGGCCCTTCATCGACGAATCAATCTGTATTCTATGAGTCCTGGGGTTGAGCTTTAATTTGGGACAGGATGGATTCGTCCATCTCGTAGCTCTGTTTGGGGGTGGGGAAATCCCCTGCTTTAACCTCGGCGATGTAATCGGTGACGGCGGTGGTGATTGCCTGGTTCAGCCTGGTATATTGCTTGGCATGCTTGGGGACGAAATCGGTGAACAGGCCCAGGATGTCGCTGACTACCTGCACCTGGCCGTCGCAGTGCTTGCCAGCGCCGATGCCGATGGTGGGCACTGCCACCCGCTCGGTGATTAATTTGGAAAGGGGTGCAGGAACACATTCGAGGACGATAGAAAAGGCGCCAGCCTCCTCCAGTGCCTTGGCGTCGTTGAGCAGGCGCACCGCGGCCTCCGGGGTCTTTCCCACCACTTTGTAGCCACCGAGCTGGTGCACCGATTGCGGGGTGAGCCCGATGTGGCCCTGAACGGGGATGCCACACGCCACCAGCCTGCTTACCTTCTCGGCGACCACCTCTCCCCCCTCAAGCTTTACCGCCTGCGCCCCGCCCTCCTGAATAAAGCGAGCGGCGTTGCGCAGGGCATCCTCCACAGAGAGGTGATAGGTCATGAAGGGCATATCGCCGATCACCAGGGCATGCTTCGTCCCGCGGACCACCGCCTTGGTGTGATGGATCATCTCATCCATGGTCACCGGGATGGTGGACTCATAGCCCAGTATTACCATGCCCAGGCTATCGCC
>SOIC01000174.1 GCA_004377275.1 Dehalococcoidia bacterium | reverse complement strand
TATACCAGAGAGATTCGAAACAGGCTCAAGTTTATGCCCTATGTGCCTATTTTGTGTATCTCGGCCAAGTTTGGAAAAGGGGTAAGTGACGTTCTCAGTGCTGCCACAGGAATCTTTGAGGTGCGAAAAAAACGCGTGCCCACCGCTCTGCTGAATAGCGTGGTTGGTGATGCGGTGGCGGCTCATGCCCCCCCGGCAGTGGCGGGCAAAAAACTCAAGATACTCTATGTCACTCAGGCTGAAACGAGCCCCCCCACCTTCGTATTCTCGGTGAACGATACCGCTCTGCTACACTTCTCCTATCGGCGCTACCTGGAGAATGAGCTACGCCGTAGCTTTGGCTTTCAAGGGACACCGCTTCGCCTAATCTTCAAGAGGAGGGGGAAGAAGTGATCGTCCTGAGCTTTATCGGCCTTATTATCCTGGGCTACCTCATCGGGTCGATCCCCGTCGGTTTCATATTGGGCAAGCTGGTCAGGGGCATAGATATCCGGGAACATGGCAGTGGCAATATTGGGATGACCAATGTAATGCGTATACTGGGCGTTAAGGCCGGGGTCTTCGTCTTCTTCGCAGACATAGCGAAGGGGGCCGCTGCCGTGGCGCTCGCCTGGGCTATTCTCGCCTACTCTCCCAATATGGTTGTCTGGGGTCAGGTAGCCGGCGGCGCCGCTGCCATCGTCGGGCATAGCTGGCCGATATACATTGGATTCAAGGGGGGGCGCGGCATCGCCACTGGTTTCGGTGCCGTGCTAGTGTTAAGCTGGCCAGTGGGACTTATCGCTTTCATCGTCTTCCTTTTAGTGGTGGGCCTTTCCCGCTATGTATCGCTGGGCTCCATACTGGGGGCACTTACTATGTTGCTGGCCATGATTCCATTTGTCGTCTTAGATGTTTGGTCTTTTGGGCACTTTGCCTATATCGTCTTTGGGCTGGTGGTTGTGCCGATAGTCATTTTCCGGCACCGCGACAACATTCGACGGCTGCTTTCGGGCACAGAGTCGAAGATAGGCTCTTCTCGTACTGTTCAGTAGGCTTTTTCCGTACTACTCGATACGCTCTACTACTTGGAATCTGTAATTATAGACACGGCTACAGGTTGATTCCGGCATAGCGTAATGTTCGAAAAAAGGGGAGGCCTGATGAAGGTTGCCATTATTGGTACCACTAGCTGGGGCACTACCCTGGGGGTAATGCTGGCACGCAGGGGCATTGATGTAGCGCTCTGGGCGAGGACGAAGGAGGAGGCTGAGGGGCTGGCCAGGGATGGAGAGAACAACGCCCGTCTGCCCGGCATCCCCTTCCCCAAGGGGCTCTTCCCTACCAGCGCTATAGAGGAGGCGCTTCAGGGTGCCTCGCTGGTTATACTCGCGGTGCCCTCTCAGGAGATGCGCCGGAATGTAAGGCTAATGAAGGGGCACATCGCTGAGGGGGTGCCTATTTTGAGTGCATCCAAAGGGCTGGAGACCGGCAGCGCAAAGAGAATGACCCAGGTAATCGCTGAGGAGCTGGATCCAGAGCACAGGTCAAAAATCTGTGTTCTCTCCGGGCCAAATCTCTCAAAAGAGATCGCGCGGGGGCTTCTGGCGGCAACGGTGATCGCGGCCCATGATGATAAGGTAGCGGAGAGGGTCAGCGAGATCATGCACTCACCTTCTTTTCAGGTTTATCCCAGCGAGGATGTGGTGGGGGTGGAGCTGGGGGGAGCGCTAAAGAACATCATCGCTCTGGGTGCGGGAATGGTCGATGGGCTGGGCTATGGTGATAATGCGAAGGCGGCCTACATGGCGCGCGGTCTCACCGAGATCGCAGGCCTTGGTGCGGCCCTGGGGGCAGACCCCATCACCTTCCTTGGGCTTGCCGGCCTGGGCGACCTGCTCGCCACCTGCGCCAGCACATTGAGTCGCAATCACACCCTTGGTGAGGGGTTGGCCAAGGGTCGCTCTATAGAGGAGGTAATGGCTTCCCTGGGCAGCACCGTCGAGGGGGTGCCCACCACCGCCGCTGCCCTGAAGCTGGCCAGAGAGCTTGGTGTGGCGATGCCCATCACCGAGCAGATCTACCGTGTGCTCTTTGAGGGCTTCGACCCTGCCCAGGCGATGGCCGAACTCATCGGCGGCTCTAAATCGCGGCACTCATAGAGTATCGCGGTAGCGGCAACCAGGCCTGCGGTCTCCGCTCGCACCACCCGGCTTCCCAGGCTGATAGGAAGAATGCCACAACCCCGGGCAAATTCCACCTCGAACGGAGAGAATCCTCCCTCAGGACCGATGAAGAGGTTAACCGACAACGAATTTTTTTCTGATATAATCCTCTGTCGGTAAATCTCGCGTCGCAGCGCAGTGCGCAGCCCCGATACCTTCTCCCCTTCCCAAGCTAGTACAGAAAAACCCATTGCCGACTGACAGGCTTGCTTGAAGAGCAACGCAGGCTCAAGGGAAGGTAGCTTTCCCCGATGCGATTGTTCCGCTGCCTCAATAATGATTCTCCGCCAGCGCTCCACCCTTTTATTCCGGGGATGTCCCGCGATACATCGCTCGCAGATCACGGGGACGAAGCCGGAGATACCAAGCTCGGTACATTTCTGAAGGATAAATTCAAATTTACTGCTCTTGAGCAGCGCTTGATAGAGGGTGATCCTGGTGCCAGGCTCAGCCGCCGCTCTCTTCTCACATATCACGCCGGCGACATATTCCCTGGTCACCCTCGCCAACGCTACCTCATACTCCCAGCCGCTATCGTCCAGTACTGCAATGTGATCGCCGCCCCGCAATCGAAGCACATCCCTCAATTGATGAACCAGCTTTCCCTTGATGACCACCCTCTCCTGGTCGATCCAGTCCGGCGGGATAAAAAAGCGGTGCATTTCCCTTCCCTAGCTCAATGCCTCCCTAAGTCATGCTTCAAAGAGGTCCCTGAGCCGGTGGAATAATCCCTTCTCCTCCTTGGGCATTACCGTCGGGCCCAGGGTTTTCGCCAGCTCCTCGAATATCCTGCGCTGCTCCTCATTAATGGCTTCGGGGGTGATTACATGGACCATCACTAGCTGATCCCCGCGACCTCCGCCCCGAAGATGAGGCACCCCCTTTTCCTTGAGTCGGAATAGCCTTCCTGTTTGCGTTCTTGGAGGAATCTTGAGCGGGGCCGGGCCATCCACTGTAGGCACCTCGACCTCAGCGCCCAGCGCTGCTTGGGCGAAATTGATTGGTAGGTCGTAGAGGATGTCATCACCCCGGCGTTTGAAGAACTGGTGCTCCTCCACCGATAAGGTAACGTAGAGGTTCCCGGTGCTACCACCCCGCGTTCCGGCATTGCCCTCCCCGCTGAGGCGGATCTGGGAGCCATCGTCCACCCCGGCAGGAACAGTGATGGCGATCCGGCGCGCCTTCTCCTCCTTGCCTGAGCCTCGGCATTGGGGGCAGGGCTTGGTGATAATCCTCCCCTCACCACCGCAGCGGTGGCAGGTGGTGGTATTTACGAACTGCCCGAAAATGCTCCGTTGCACCCGGCGCACCTGCCCGGTGCCATTACACTCCGGGCACCTTGCGGGCTGGCTCCCCGGCTCACTGCCCACACCGTGACATTGTGAACAATTCTCGATGCGCCGGACCTCGATTTGCTTCTCGCATCCGAATGCCGCCTGTTCAAAGGTGATGTTGAGGTTGTAGCGAAGGTCAGCGCCCCGCTGTGGGCCGCGTCTGGTGGCTGTGGTCGCGCCGCCGAAGAAGGCATCAAAGATATCGCCGAAGCCACGGAAGATATCGAAGCCCTCAAAGCCTTTGCCAAAGCCATCACCAACATGTCCGAAACGGTCGTAGGTTTCCCTCCTCTCGGGGTCGGAGAGCACCTCGTAGGCCTCATTAATCTCCTTGAACCTCTCCGCGGCCTCATCCTGCCGGTTGTGGTCGGGGTGGTACTGGAAGGCAAGCTTACGGAAGGCCCGCTTTATCTTCTCATCAGAGGCAGATCGCTCCACCCCCAAAATTTCATAATAGTCTCGTTTTATAGCCATATTTCAAATTCCAAGGACGAGGGTTAACATTTTATTATATTTCACCTGTTGCTTTATTACAAGTCATGTTCCTCTAGTCTGGTTCAGATAGACGGGTGTCACGTGGGATCGTTGATTTCGCCTTTTATCATCACCATGATCTCTACGGTGAAACAACCTTGGAGACGTTTAGAGGAGAAGACATCCACGCCATACTGTA
>SOIC01000159.1 GCA_004377275.1 Dehalococcoidia bacterium | reverse complement strand
AGGTAGCCTCCCTATCGATAAACCCCATAGAGAAAAAGCCGGTGTTTCATTTCTATCCGGGTAGCCGCTGGCTCTCCCTGGGAGCGCTGGGATGCAACTTTCGCTGTCCCGGCTGCCAGAACTGGGAGCTCTCTCACTCCAGGGGAAGGGCGTCCGAGTACATGGCACCCCAAGAGCTCGTTTCCATGGCCAAGCGGCATGGCTGCCTGGGCATCTCCTGGACCTTCAACGAGCCCACCATCTGGCTGGAATACACCATCGATGGCGCCAGGCTGGCCAGGAAGCAGGGCCTATTTACCAACTATGTGACCAACGGGTATATCACCGCAGAGGCTCTGGATGCCATTGGGCCCTATCTCGATATCTATCGGGTGGATATAAAGGGTTTCTCCCACGATTCCTATGCCAAGATGGCTCATATCTCAGATTTCGTTCCCATCCTAGAGGCAACCAAGAGGGCGAAAAAGAGGTGGGGGATGCACGTTGAGATGGTGACCAACCTCACCCCTGGTTACAACGATGATGAATCGGAGCTGAGGGGGATTGCTTGCTGGATACGAGAGGAGCTGGGAGCCAACACCCCCTGGCATATCACCCGCTTCTTCCCCCATCTAAACCTATCGCACCTAGGGCCCACGCCTCTAGCCACCATGGAAAGAGGGCGGCAGATCGCCCAGGAGGAGGGGTTGCACTATGTATATTTGGGCAACCTGCCCGGAGGCTCCGGGGAGAACACCTATTGCCACCGTTGCGGCAGGCTGCTAGTTAAACGGCAGGTCTTCGATGTCGTGGAGTATAACCTAAAAGCTGGGAGGTGCTGCTATTGCAATGCCAGTATACCGGGAAGATTCGGGTAGAAACATGCCGAGCCAATAGGAAACTCAGCTTAAACGGGGTGAAATTTCCCAGAAATCGGGCTTACACAGTTGATAAAGCGAGAAAAAATACTCAAAGGGGCGAAAAATAGCTATTGCGTGATTACTGCTGCCCGTATTTCTCACGAAAGACGATCTCGCTAAGCTCCTTACGCCCCGGCCCCTTAGTTTGCTCGGCAGGATAGCCCAGCGGGATCAACTCCACCACCCGCACCCCTTCAGGGACCTGCAGGATTTCCTCGATCTTCTCAGCATCGATCAGGCCAACGTGCACCGTGCCCAGCCCCAGTTCATGAGCCGCTAGCGTCAGGTTCTGCGTAGCCAGCGCCACGTCAAACATAAACCAGTCCCCTTTATCGGTAACCGGCTCCCCTTTCTTGAAGCCAGACCTGCCCAGCTCTGCGCAGGCTACAATCAGCACCGGTGCATTACGCACCGCATCCAGAGCGGGATTAGTAGGGCTCATTGCCTCGGCTATCGTCGTCTTGGTTTCAGGTTTTTCCACCACCACCAACCTGCAGCACTGGGTGTTTGCCCAGGATGGTGCCCAGCGGGCAGCATCCAGTACAGCCTCAAGCGCCTCTGCGCTAACGGGATCGGCCTTGTACTTCCTGATGCTGCGGCGACTTATTATAGCTTCAATAACGTTCATCGCTCTCCCCCTATTTATTCATCTATAATCCCGCGCACCTTGCAAGCGCTTTGGCAATGTTTAGCCATACACGGCCTGAGGCCTTGCCACGCGTGAATTAGTATATCGTTTGGGGATAACACGGTCAATCCGGGGAAGTAATCACGGCAGCGAAAAAGCGAAAGATTTCAGCCACCGACAGCTGCAAGCAGGATCAAGAGTTCATCACCATCCTTCAACTCTGCATCAACGGAAGCCTGTCGTCTGTTAATGAAGAGACGAACGTAAGTGGCTACCTCGCCCTGCTTGGTGAACAGCCATCGCCTGAGTCCGGGAAATTGAGCCGTCAGGTTATTCAGGCAGTCAATGTTATTATCTGCGGTAATCTCCACCACCTCTTGACCATCTGCGAATTGGCTCAGCAGCAACTGAAGCCTCACCGTGACGCTCATTTTTACCATTCCTTCAGAATCCGCACACGCTGCACTCAGGATTTCTAACCAGATCGACAACGGTAAACTCCATCGTCTCCCCGTTGAAATACAACATCTTGCCGGCGAGCAAATCCCCGAAGCCAGCAAGCAGCTTAACTGCTTCCGTAACCTGTAAAGCAGCCATTAAAGCGGGCGTGACGCCGAAGGCCGGAATCGCCCCCTCTTCTGCCAGGCCCTGCGGGAAGATGCAGGCAAAACACGGGGTCTTTCTGGGGATAATCGTGGTAACCTCGCCGAGCAACCCGTTAATCCCGGCGTGGATAAAGGGTATGCCGGCACCTACACACGCTGAGTTAAGGATAAACCTGGTCTCGAAATTGTCCATCCCATCTATCACCGTATGTGCTCCTTCGATGATGCCCCCCACATTGGATGGGGTGATCCTTTCAAAGAGAGGGGTGACCTCCACCGAGGGGTTTAACTTGGCAAGCTTTCGCACCGCAGAGAGCGTCTTCCTCTCACCGATATCCTCTTCCCAGTGAAGTATCTGCCGGTTTAGATTAGAAAGCTCCACAAAGTCGCCGTCCACTACGGTAATATGACCGATCCCGGCGCAGGCCAAATACACGGAGGATGCGCTTCCCAGTCCACCAAGCCCGGCCACCACCACATGAGACTGCTTAAGCCTCCTTTGCCCCTCCTCGCCGAAGTCGGTGTATAAAATCTGGCGTCCATATCTGACGAGATCGCTTTCAGTCAGCATGCTCAGCGCGGTTCACTCCTCTTCTAATGTGGGCGAGAGATCGCTACTCTAATCCTTCTATTCTGTTTGGTTATCGATCCACTTGAGGTAATCTCGATTGCCCCCCACTATCGGTAAGGCGACGATCTCAGGGACCTCATAGCTATGGTTTTCCTTTACCAACTTAATAATCTCATCCAACAGCGCCGCCTTTGTCTTAACGATCAGCAGCGCTTCATCGGCGGAATCGATCTTGCCCTGCCACCAGAATCTCGAATGTACCTGTGGCACGATGTTTACACAGGCAGCCTTCCTCCCGCTAACCAGGATGTTGGCTATCCTCTGGGCCTCTTCAGCGGTAGCCGTCGTTATGAAAACGACCACATGCTCCCCCTTTTTCGCTCTCCCCCAGCCCTCCACCACCTTTACCCTTCCCCCTCCACGAGGGTGGAGAGCTTCACCTGGCC
Source organism: Dehalococcoidia bacterium (assembly GCA_004377275.1). Taxonomy (GTDB): domain Bacteria; phylum Chloroflexota; class Dehalococcoidia; order E44-bin15; family E44-bin15; genus E29-bin15. Next base: position 1,119 of record SOIC01000159.1, on the reverse strand, counting down.
CCAGACCCCTATCTCGTCCCCCTCGATGATCACCACCCCTCTCAGCCCGGCGATGCCCCGGGCGAACGCTATACCCTTCGGGATGTCACTGGCCTCTTGAACTAGATTACCGATGGCAGTAGCAGCAGCATCTGCCAGGGCAGCGGATGAGGAGAGCACAATAACAGCGTCGGCCCGGCCTAAGCTGAGAGAAGGCCCCACCGTTCCCGATGAGGTGCAAATCCCCAAAGGTGTTTCCTCGGGCTCGATGAGAAGGGCGAGCCTTCCTGTAAAGGGGGAATCACCGGCATAAACCCCCACCGTCCTCCTCTTCCTTATGTGGAGGAAAATATCCCCGCCGTTCTCGACGATCACCTCCGGGGAGAGCGCCATTAACTTCCGGCCCACCCCCTCAGCAATGGCCCCTGCCACCGCCGCCATGGGACCGACCCCCACCCCCTGTGCCGCCTCCGCCATCTCCCTCACCATTTGAGGGGTATCCTCCGCAACAGGGAGAGGCTCCAGGGCGGTGAGGAAGTTGGGATGATGATCGATGTATCTCTCCAGTGAGGTGCGGCATTCCAGGATTGCCTTTAGCGCCTCCTCTTTAAGGCTTCTTTGCGCCCTGAGGTAGAGGTCTGTTTCCTTCACCGTTACATTGAAGGAAACCAGATCCCCATCCTTGATCCAATACCGGTAGCTCCTGGGCTGATCCACTAGAAATACACCTCCATCGCTCTGGGGGGACAAGGGAGTACACATAGCTCACAGGCGGTGCACTTGTCCTCATAGAAATCCACCATCCTGGTTTTGGGGTCGAGCGCCAGGGCCCCGGTAGGGCAGATAACCACACAGGCCCCACAATGGGTGCACCTGGCATCGTTGCGCATGATGTCCTGACCCAATGACTGAATCCTGACCCCAGCCTCCTGTAGATAGCGAATGCCCTTATCGTAGTCCGCGCGGGCCCCGGAGAGCTCCAGCACCATGATCCCCTCCTCCTTGGGGGTCACCGACGCCTTCAGGATATTGAGCACCAGGTTGTAGTCCCTGACCAGCCGGTAGATTATCGGCTGGTCCACCGATCGAGACGGAAAGTGCAATACCACCCTTTTAGAAATAGCCATTTTTCAACCTCTC
>SOIC01000085.1 GCA_004377275.1 Dehalococcoidia bacterium | reverse complement strand
CGTGATTTAACAGTGATGGAAATTGAGCGTACAGTTCTGGCAGAGGTGAAATAAGGCGCTATTTATCATTAAATAACTACGGCAATCAATATCTATCACTAAAATATAATTATAATACACTATTGTCCGGAAAAAGGAAGGATACTAGCCGATGACCTGACCCAACCTGGTCAAGTCCCTAGCAGAGGATATTAGGAAGGGAACGAAGAGCCCGGATGATGCGGCTAAAGAATTAGCTCACCCGCATTATGGCGGTTGTTTCAATACCATCCGAGCGGAGAAATTATTGGCAACAATGGCCGGGATTGATAAGAAATATTGAAAGGAGGTAGCACCATGACAGTAGCACTTGTGAACGGAGTTAACCTGTATTATGAAGTGACGGGTAAAGGTTTCCCACTAATCTGGAGCCACGAGTTTGCGGGCGATTTCAAAAGCTGGAATCCTCAGGTCAAGTTCTTCTCACGACGCTACCAAGTCATCACCTACAACCACCGGGGATTTCCTCCCTCAGATGTACCGGAGGAGGAGACTGCGTACTCTCAGGAACTGCTCGTCGAGGATCTACACCAACTGCTTCGCTATCTAGGCATTCAGCAGGCATTTGTGGGTGGTCTTTCTATGGGCGCGAATGTAGCCGTGAATTTCGGCATCGCCCACCCCGAGATGACCAAGGCATTGATCGTAGCAGGGGCAGGTGCGGGCACAACGGAGCGGGAAAACTTCGAGAGTCATCTGGCAGACCTGGTTCGGCAACTCGAAATCGGGGGGTGGGTGGCGGCGACAGACCAATATGGCCGTGGAGCCAGCCGAATCCAGCTCCTACGCAAAGACCAAAAGAGCTGGCAAGAGTACTACGAAGAACTTGCCTCTCATTCGTCTATTGGCTCAATACTCTCCATCAAGGGTGTCATACTCAAGCGGCCCACCCTATTTGAGCTCAAGCCAAAGCTGCAACAGCTCAATGTGCCCACCCTGATTGTGGTAGGGGATGAAGACGGTTTCTGTATTGAGCCTTCTCTTTTTATGAAGCGGAACATTCCCAGGTCGGGCTTGGTGGTTTTCGCTCAAACCGGGCACGTTATTAACCTGGAGGAACTCGAGCTTTTCAATCGAGTGGTGCTCGATTTCTTGACTTCGGTCGAAGCTGGAAGCTGGGCGTGAACGGCTGGTACGTGCCTGGGGAAGGAAAAGGCAGAATGAATCGTCTTATTCTTTCCGTTAAGCCTGGACTCGAGACTGAAAGGACAAATTCAGATGTCTACCGTTGCAGCACTCTCACTTGAGCGTATATGTAAGTAATGACGAGACGCTTTTCAACGTCATACCAAAAGGGCAGCTGTGATTAAATTAACAGCTTGCCCTATAATACCTGCTCCAATATCTCTTCTATCTGCTCATCGGTCAGGCTCTCGTACTTGTCTCTCGTCGTCAGCTCATCCACTGCTTTTTGAGTCCAGGCATCATAAGCAATATCTCCATCCTCAGGGAAATAGCCGACGAACCTTTTCTCAGCTGGTCTAATCGCCACATTCGGGACATAGCCCCAGCATATGTCCCACACCTCCTCTGGGTATGCGGTAAGAAAGACTATCTTCCCCTGATAGCCTTCAGGTACATGATACACAGCAGGAGCTATGTGATCCACTCTCCAGCCTATTTCCTTCAAAGCTTCCAGTGCAAACGCCTCTAAAATTATAGGGTCGAAGTTTATCTCCACGTTAATATGAACGTGGGCATAGGCGGGATCCTCCACCAACCTTAAGCCTTTTTTCCAGTGAGCTGATTGAAAGTATTGGCGTATTTTTCGTATTTCGAGAGGGCCTACGCCCTTGAAATCGAATTTGCTATAGTAGTTGTCCATGTATTTTTTGCCCCAGGTTGGTATGTTGCTTCCCTCCTCACCGAGTTTTGCGGGATCAGACGGCTGCAAAACCACGTTAGGATTATATTTCCAGAAGAAATCAAAGTGCGGGATATACAATACCCTATCCGGGTCATGGGGATGAACACTGTGTGCTCCGAGTATGTCCGGTCCGGGAGAGACGAGATCTATTTTTCTATCTAGCGGGAGCCCCATTCGCTTAAAATACCTCTGGAACAGTCTGCATATAGACCCTGCCTCCACTTTATTTTCCACGTAGACGTGAGTGTGGTATAGCTCTTCCTCCGTCTGGGTCAGCTGTCGTATTAGCTCTTTCCACTGGTCTGATTTGAAATAAGCCACTACTCCTTTGGTAATTTCTTTTTCGCTCATAATGCGCCCTCCTTTTGCTGATTCATACCGCCTTTGGATATATCCGCAGCTCATAATAGGTGTTTTCAAAAAGCTTGTCAATGCTTTGCTAGCCGCGCCCAGGGCCTCAATCCCGGTCAATCTGTTGTGTTTAAGATTTCGCCTGGCTTTGGTAGAATTTTTTGAAAAAGGCCACAAAAACTTGACAAACGTAGTATAATAAGAAAAGAAAATTCGGAAATGATAATCACAATCGATATTAGGAAAGCCCTTTTTATATGCTGGCATCAGCATGATGTTCTTTAAAAAACGAAAAGGAGAGAAAGCTTTTGATAGCGGGCTCTGCCAGGGGAGAGTTAAGCAAAGACCGGTGCTGGAGCCCCTCCCATGTGCGACTTGATGCGAAATTGGGCAAGTGGCATCCCGCGATTAAACCTTGTAAGAGTAATGATGTCTGTATTATGAGTATCTATGGTAGTATAATCCTGAGGAAAGGTTAGCCTTGACTCAATCAAAATTTAGGGTGAATACCCAATAATATGATAAGGGAGGTGATAGCTTTCAACAAAAAAGATTACTACACAGTCAGGTTACAAAATCTAAATGGAGGAGTTTTTTAGATGAAAAGGAAAATATTGTTGATTCCGCTGGCATTGTTGTTAGCTGTGAGCCTACTTGCCTGTGCGGCACCGGCACCTGCTCCTGCCCCGGCACCTGCCCCAGCCCCGGCCCCGGCTCCAGCCCCGGCCCCGGCTCCAGCACCAGCGCCAGCTCCAGCACCAGCCCCAGCGCCAGCTCCAGCACCTGCGCCTGCACCAGCAGCGCCCCCGGAGGTAATTAAGTGGAGAGTGGTGTCAATGCAACCGAAGGCAGACCCCCGTTATCATGTGGTAGAAGCCCTGGCTGAAAGGGTTGAGGCTGCGAGTGGCGGGCGTATGCAATGGGAGCTCTTTGCCGGTGATGAAATCGTGCCCGGTGCGGAAGTAATTCAAGGGGTACGTGACGGCATTATTGACGCTGGTGCCTCTGCCACTGTGTTTGTGATGGACATGTTCCCTTCAGCCGGCCTCTTCTTCCAGGTGGCTGGCGGGATGACGCCTATACCACAGGCACTGTGGTATATGGAGGGAGGAGGCATTGAGCTTTGTAGAGAAATGTTTGAGCCCATAGACTCGTACCCGCTCGCCTCCTATTGCCTCAGCAGCCCGGAGGTATGGGCCCATTCCACGGTGCCTCTGAACACCCCGGCTGACTTTAAGGGGTTGAAGATGCGTGCCCTCGGTGACCCTGCCAATATCATCGCCAATATGGGTGCGTCGGTAGTCACCATGTTTGGTGGGGAAATCTATGAATCTACGCAGCGGGGGGTCATCGACACTTTTGAAATGGGAACCTTTGGCGCCAACTGGGGCATGGGCTTCCAGGAAGTGGCCCCGTATGTCTATCAGTCGCCAACCCGCGGTCCCACTGACCTCCAGCTGTTCCATATCAACAAACAGAGTTGGAACGAGCTCCCCCCTGACCTGCAAAAAATGCTAGAGTCGGCAGTATGGCTGGAGGCGTTGAAATTTTATAGCCGGGAAATACAGCAGGAAGTGGCCTACAAGCAAAAGTTCGTCGACTATGGCTGCGAAGTCCAACCCCTGCCCCAGGCAGTAGAAGATGAGTTCGCGAGACTAGCTAAAGAGTACTACGACGAGAAGTCAGCCGCTGACCCCTTCTTCGCCAAGGTAGTAGAATCTCAGCGCGCGTTTCAAGCCATAACTGAAAGCCTGGGCATACGATAAGTTAGGCCTCTTACCGCACCGCACTATCTTAGTTAGACAGATGTCAGGTTTAACCCCCGCTCCGGGAACCGCTCTCGGAGCGGGGGAATAATTGATTATGAGAACCATAGTTCGGGTTATTGATAGCATCAGTGAATACACGGGAATGGTAGTAAGGTGGGCCTGCCTGGCCCTGGTGCTGGTGCTCTGCTTTGAGGTCACGGCAAGATATGTCTTTAATGCGCCAACGATGTGGTCATTTGAAACTGCAAGCA
>SOIC01000109.1 GCA_004377275.1 Dehalococcoidia bacterium | reverse complement strand
TCCCCTCGCTAGTGGATTCAAACATAACACGCAGTTTTTCCTCCGACTCCCGCAGCGCCTCCTCCATCCGCTTGCGCTCGGTAGGGATAACCTCCCTATTATGAAGGCGATGGCTGGCCATCAAGCTATTTCCTTTCCTTTATCATATTTATAAGAGCGTCTGTTATTTCGGGGTCAAACTTTGCGCCCTTCCCCTCTAGCAGCCTAGCGACAGCTTCCTCTTTAGAGAGCGCTGGTCGCCAAGGGCGAGGGGATGTCATGGCATTATAGGCATCACATAGAGACACTACTTGGAGTGCGCTCGTTATTTGCTTACCCCAAAGACCATCCGGGTAGCCACTACCATCCAAGCGTTCATGATGATGTCTTACAATATAGCTAGCCTCCGATAGGAAGCGCAGCGGGCTCAGTATCTCTCCCCCGATCACCGGGTGAAGTTTCACTATGTCCCACTCTTGGGGGGTAAGTTCGCCAGTTGTATTCAGAATCGACCCGCTGACCCCGAGCATTCCTATATCGTGAACCATGGCCGCCTGCTTCATTGTCCTTATCTCCGCCTCGCTCAGGGAAATCCGCGACGCTAGCTGCTCGCTCAGCTCAGCTACCTTTTTCATATGGCCCGGGCTACAGAGAGTCCTGCCCTCAACCCAGGAGGCTATGGAGCAAAGCACGCGAAATGAGCCATCCTCCAGCTCAGTGAACAGCTGACGACTCTTTATCAAGGCACCAGTCTGAGTAGCAAGGATAGTCAGTAGCTCTAGATCCCCTTCACCAAGCAACATGGGTGCTCCCTCTCGAAAGACATTAAACAGCCCGAGGACCTCGCTATCGCACCTTATCGGGAGCAATAGTATCTCCACGTCTTTAGCATTAGGAGGCAAGAAACCGCGATCGGGTAAGCGGAGAGGAACCCGCTGAAGAAGGGGGTGCTGTTCCATATCAGTAAAAAGTATCGCTTCCTCCACGTCCTTAATCCAAGACCTGACGCCTCTTTCGAGCAATGCGTTGGCTAATCGGGTGACAAGCTCCCATGTCCCAACAGCGGCAGCGATCACCAAACCGCGATCCAAGCTATCGAAAAGGAGGATGGCACCCCCACTCGACCTTGTCTGACTGACCCCACTATTGAGCATAAATTTCAGTACCTCACTCTGATCCTGGTTTTTTATCATGGATTGGCTTACCTTATATAGCCCAACCAGCTCTTTGAGCCGGCTATTCTCATCGGCAAGCCTCTTTCGCTCTAAAGCCTTGGCCACGGCATTGCAGATCTCCGTGCGATCGAAGGGCTTAACGATGTAATCATATGCCCCCTGTTGCATTGCTGCCCGCGCCGTTTCAACACTGGCATAAGCGGTGACGAGCACGAGTACGGTATCCGGGCTCTCCTCCTGAAATGCTTTAATTAGCTCCAGACCCCCCATATGGGGCATAACGATATCGGTCAGAAGCAAGTCAAAGGCCTGGTGCACCAGCTGCAAGGCTTCTTCCCCACTGCCCACAGCCACTACCTCATACCCGTCACGGTCAAGGATATCCTTCATCATCTCCAGCTCCGCAGGCTGGTCATCAACGATAAGAATTCTATCCTGTTTCATCACTTACCAATCACATAGAGCAATATTTAGCTGAGTACCAACTACTTAACATCCTTCAGCAGCCTTGCCATCTCATCCGAAATAACTTGTTTGCTGAACGGCTTGGCAATAACCCCATCGACGCCGCTTTCGTTCCTCTGCTCGCTATCAAGCTGAACCCCCCATCCGGTGATAAGAACCACTGGCGTACCTGGGCTCTTCTGCTTGACCGCTTTAGCCACCTCCCAGCCTGAGATATCGGGCATCCCCAGGTCAGTAATTACCAGGTCATAGTCGCCCTGTTCAAACCGGGTGATGGCCTCCTGTCCCTGAGAAACTACCGTTACCTCGTTCCCAATCTGGTCGAGCATCATTTCAAGAACTTCGCTGACCTCGGGATCGTCATCGACCAACAGTATTTTCGCCTTCCTTGGAGAAGAAGGGGAACCGGGGGAAGTCTCGTTTATCATCGCTTTACCTCCTAGCGGCAACCTAACATAAAAGGTAGACCCATTGCCCAAGCTGCTTTCCACATCGACGTTTCCGCCATGCCTGGTGATAATACCATAGGTTATACTAAGCCCCAGACCCATACCATCAGGGCCTTTGGTAGTAAAGAAGGGATCGAAAACATTAGCTATCATCTTATCTGGAATGCCGACACCGGTGTCGGCAACAGAGAGAACCACCTGGTTATCCTCCTGCCGCGCTTTGATGTTCAGCTTGCCCCCCTCAGGCATAGCATCTATGGCATTAAAGATGATATTGAGCAGTGCCTCTCTTAGCTCCGCTATGTCTCCCCACACCGAGTTCACCGTATTCAAGTCCGTGCTAACCTCAATATCCACGCCGTCTTTTTCCCTGTTTTCCCTCAAGCGGGGCTCCGCCATCTGTAATGTGCTCCTCACCAAATGGCTCACGTCGACCTGCTCGAAATCCGTATCCGTTCTCACCCTGGTAAACTCCTGAAGCCGGCGCACCGTCTTGGCCGCATCAAGGGCTGCTTGCTCGATTGCGTGCAGACTTTTCTTGAGCCTTGGATCCTCTACACCATCCAGAGCCAACTGCGCCCGACCTAAAATGATGGACAAGACGTTGTTGAAGTCATGTGCCACCCCTCCCGCCATCTCACCCAACGCCCTGAGCTTCTCCGACCGCACCATGTACTCCTGGGCCACGTTCAGCTCCTCGTAGGCTCGCTTCGTCTCCTCGTAAGCTCGCTTCGCCTCCTCATAAAGTAGCGCGTTCTTGATTGCCACTGCCACCTGGCCCGCAATCTGCTCCAGGAGGATTCTCCGCTTCTTGTCCGCGTAGGCATTGGGGTGACGGCTGGTCAGGTTTAGGGTGCCGAAGACCTCCCCCTTGTAGAAAAGCGGCACTCGGATCGCCGACCTCAGCCCATCCCGCAGATGGGTTTCATCCACAGGGAACTGCCTCTCCTGGGTAAAGTCGTTCTCGACGTTAGTGCTCCTATTTGCAATAACCCATGCCGCAACCGACTTCTTAAGGGGAATGGTGACCCCGGCACCCAACTCTGTGGTCACCTCCGAAGACACCGCCAGAAACCTCAGGTTGTCTCCCTCGGGTACTGCAATGCTGATGCGGTCAAAATCGACCAGCTTTCTTAACGCTGCGGTAAAGGTATCATATACATCCGTCATATCCAGACTCAAGCCAATAGCCCTGGATAGACTGTTTACCATGTCCATCCAGTCCGCCCTATCCTTAGTTTCCTGGTATAGTCGCAAATTCTCAATAGCGACCGCCGCCTGATTGGCTACAGTATAAATGAACTCCAGCTCGTCAACGCTGTACATCTTTTTTCGGAAGCGTTTTGGGCCGAGCAAGATCACCCCGATCACTTTACCCTTGACCTTCACCGGAACCAGCACCCTGGTTTCCAGTTCCGCCAACTGCTCCCTCTCCAATTTCCACATGGCACGAAGCTGGGGCACCCGCTCCAGATCCTCCGCAGTTAAGCAGCGATCTGCTTTAGCCAGGTATGCCACCGCCGGGTTGTCGCTATCCAGATGCATCTGGCTCACTGCCTTGTCGTTGTAGCCCCGCAACGCCTGGGGCAGGTATCGCTTTTCCTCCTCATCCAATAAGAACAAGCCACCTTTCCCTACGTCCACCGTTCGCATCAGGTTGTCAATGAGCCAGCTTGCCTGTTTCTCAAGGTCAGGCATGTCGCTCATAGCGCGGCTGGTGCTCCGGAGGACATGCCGATAATCGCTGTGCCCCCCAGCTAACATCCCACTCATCGACCCTCGCACCAACCGAAACAGTAGCGGCAAGGCGATGGCGAGGAGAAGCGCTATGACGACCGCTGCGCCCCAGTTCATGACATCAAGAGCATCACTGGCAGCAAGGCTAACCACGCCCAGGAGAAGGAAAATACTGGCCAGGACTAGGGTCTGGAGAGAGTAACGAAGTGTGCTTCTGAAGACGACGCCGATATCGAGGAGCCTATATCTGAGAATGGCATAAGAGAGCAGGGTGGCATTGATCAGGTTGCCACTATGGTCAATGGGGTACCACCTCCACTCAGGGACGACGTTTGCCACTCCGAGCACCATGGCAATAGAGATACCGGCCAGCGGATAGGCGATCCGGTTGCGAGCGAATGGGTCCCTTTCCCGGCGATACCCCTGCACCAGATTGAAGATCGCTGCTCCCGAGAAGGAAAAGGCGATGAGTGCCGCACCCACCATAGCGAACCCCAACTCTTGAT
>SOIC01000200.1 GCA_004377275.1 Dehalococcoidia bacterium | reverse complement strand
TAGGTCAGTCCTCCATCATCGGCGATCGCATTGGTCTGAAGATGTTTGACTACCATGTAACCGAGAGCGGCTTCGCTGCAGACATCGGCTTTGAGAAGTTCTGGAATGTCAAGTGCCGCCTGAGTGGGCTCAAGCCACACGTCTCAGTGCTCACTACCACCATCCGCGCCCTCAAGATGCACGGCGGCGGACCCAAGGTGGTGGCAGGCATTGCACTGCCTGATTCCTATACTAAAGAGGATCTGGGGCTCGTGGAAAAGGGCCTTCCCAACATGGTGCACCACATCAATGTCATCAGAGCATCCGGCATCAACCCGGTGGTATGCATCAATTCCTTCCACACCGACAGCAAGGCTGAGATCGCCATGGTCAGAAAGGCAGCTGAGGAATCTGGGGCACGCTGCGCCCTATCTACCCATTGGGCCGATGGTGGCGATGGCGCCCTGGAGCTGGCCGATACCGTGATGGAAGCCTGCAAAACGCAGAGTGAATTCAAGTTTCTCTATCCCCTGGAGACGAAACTGCGGGAGCGGGTAGAGAAGATCGCCAAGGTGGTCTACGGGGCTGACGGCGTGAGCTGGACACCGGATGCCGAGGCCAAGGCTAAGATGTTGGAGGATCCCAAATATGATGATTACGCCACCATGATGGTGAAGACACACCTGAGCCTCACCCATGATCCAGCGGTGAAAGGGGTCCCCAAAGGGTGGACCCTGCCCATTCGCGATGTGTTAATCTACTCCGGCTCAAAGTTCTTGTGTCCCTGCGCCGGTACAATCAGCCTGATGCCAGGAACCAGTTCCGATCCGGCCTTTAGAAAGGTAGATGTCGATACCAAGACTGGCAAAGTAATGGGTCTGTTCTAGAACAGGCTAGCTAATAGATTAGGGCGGCGCTTGAGCGCCGCCCTTTTTTCAGCCTCGAAAATTTACCTCTCCAGCTGCCTGCACCGTGGCACTGCGCGTGCCGAAAGTCAATGCTTCGGTGAATCGACAAGGTCTGGGCCACCGCCTTATAATTGTTTATATGAAGACCAGCGATTTCGATTATCACCTCCCGCCGGAGTTCATTGCCCAGACCGCCACCGAGCCCCGGGATCGCTCGCGGCTCATGGTGCTCTCCCGGGATGATAGCTCGATAGCGCATCGCCACTTCTTCGAACTGGTGGATTTGCTCCACGAGGGCGATGTTCTGGTCTTTAATGACAGCCGCGTCATTCCAGCGCGGCTTATCGGTCGAAAAGCGGGCTCAGGGGGAAGGGTGGAGCTCCTGCTCCTTCGCCGCTTGGGCCCTGGCCTCTGGGAGGTATTGGTCAGGCCGGGGAGAAGGGTACAGGAGGGGATGAGAATAGAGTTAGAAGGCCTCTGGGGCGAGGTTCTGGAACGGAGGGAGGGCGCGCTCATGGTGCTTCGCTTCTCCGATGAAGCTGCTCTGGAGAGGGTAGGTCAAGTACCCCTGCCCCCCTATATTCACCATCCTCTCGAGGACCCGGAGCGCTATCAAACGATCTACTCCAGGGTAAAGGGAAGCGTTGCCGCCCCCACGGCAGGGCTGCATTTCACCCCCGAGCTGCTCCACCGCCTGATGGGAAAGGGGATCCAATTTGCCTTTGTCACCCTTCATGTAGGGCTTGATACCTTTTCCCCTGTGCGGGTGGCAGACCCCAGGGATCACCCGATGCATAAGGAGTATGGGGAGCTAACGCCGCAGGTGGCTCACCAGCTCAATCAGGCCAAAGCAGAGGGCCGGCGAATTATCTGCGTCGGCACTACATCGGTAAGGGTTTTAGAGCAAGCGGCGCTTAAGGCTGAAGAAACAGCCCGCTTAAAAAGAGACACCCTGACTGTAGAAAATACGCAATCTGAAATCGGTGTACACCTCAGAGAGAGCGAAAAAGGGATCGAGGCTTTTTGTGGCTGGACCGATCTCTTCATCCTGCCCGGGCACCAGTTTCGCGCCCTGGACGGGTTGATCACCAACTTTCATTTGCCCCGCTCCACCCTGCTGATGCTGGTCGCCGCTTTTGCCGGTCAACGCTTCGTCCAGCAGGCATACCAGGAGGCGATGTGCCTGGGCTATCGCTTCTATAGCTTCGGCGATGCCATGCTGATCCTCTGACCATGATTGCTTGTATCAGGTTTATGACTCGCCTTCGAGTTCGTGAGCTCCATTAGCAATTTGTCCTCCTCTACCTTCCCCTCCCAATCAAGGGAAAAACATTGTCCACCGTTTCTTTCCCACGCGGCCAGCTGCTAGCTGATGTGCTATAATCAGAGGCACATATCTATGGGTAGCAGAGGCTAAAACATCCGATTCTGATAGAGGTTGATCCCGATGACTGATGTTTCATTACCCATTGCTTTCGGGGCAGGGGTGGTGTCTTTTGTGTCCCCTTGCGTTCTGCCGCTTGTGCCCATATATCTGGCCAATTTAGGCGGTGCTGCCTCGCTATCGGCAGAGGCCAAACGCTGGGACATGTTACTCCACGCCACCAGCTTCGTAGCTGGGTTTTCGATAGTCTTCATTGGTCTAGGGGCATCTGTGGGACTGATAGGAGCGGTTTTCCCCACAGACGTGTTACGTACAATAGGGGGCGTTATACTTCTGCTATTTGGGTTATTCCTCCTGGCTGCTACCAGGATACCCTGGCTCAACTACGAGATGCGCCTCAGCCGGTCATTTGGTGGACGAACTGGATATCTGCGCTCTATGCTGATGGGGTCTGCGTTCTCGTTAGGCTGGACGCCTTGCGTGGGTCCTATACTGGGCGGGATCCTGACCATGGCTGCGGCTTCACAAACGGCGTGGGAGGGGGTCTACTTGCTCGCTGTCTATTCGTTGGGACTGGGGCTGCCCTTTATCGCTGTCGGTCTGGCGCTGGGAACCGCGCTCCCAGTTATCAGATGGTTCAGGCGCCGGTCCACTATAATCGCCATTATCAGCGGGATATTGCTCATCGTTATTGGTATACTGATGCTCACCGATACCCTTGCCTATCTCTCCTGATTTCTGAATGAGAAGGACTATTATGAATCGAGAAAAAATAAAGCGATGGATAGTGCTCAGCATGCTCGCCATCTTGGCAATGTCAAGTTGGGGGTGTTCTACAGCCGCGCCGGAGGTTGGCGCCCAGGCCCCAGGTTTTACAATCTCCACTCTTGATGGAGAGACAGTGACACTGAACGAGCTACGAGGCCAGCCCGTTTTACTCAATTTCTGGACCACAAGGTGTCCATGGTGCCGCTATCAGATGCCATTCCTCCAGGCCGCTTTCGAGGAAAAGGGGCAGGAGATGATTTTTATTGCGATCAACATAGGGGAGGATATCGATAAAGTGCAGCAATATGCCGAGGCTGAAGGCCTAGGCTTTACAGTAGCCCTGGACAGTGAGGGGGCAGTGGCCAGTGCATACAACATCAGACCCATACCGGCTACTTTCTTTATAGATGAGCAGGGGGTTATCAAGTATATTCAGATTGGAGCCTTTTTAAGCCAGGATGATCTGATGGCGGTGCTGGAGGACCTATAGGAGCGATGAGCTTCAGGACTTCAGGTCACCCCTGACCCCTATGGTCACTTCGCTTAACGGGATATCTCTGCCACTGGCAAGGATTGCCTGTTGGGCCATGCGAACCAAGCCCGAGCAGCACGGCACCTCCATATGCACTACTGCAAGGCTCTTCACCTGTGACTCGCGCAGTATAGCAGTCAGCTTGCCCAGATGTGCCTGGAAGTCGTCCAGCTTAGGGCAAGCTACTAGCAGCGAATGATCCTTTAGGAAGTCGTGGTGAAAGCCAGCGTAAGCAAAGGGAACACAATCCGCTGTCAGCACCACGTCAGCTCCATGAAGGAAAGGCGCTCTTGGCGGCACGAGGGCTAGCTGGAACGGCCAGTGACCGAGCATCGACTGCTGGCGTACCGGGTGTACCGTGGCCGGCTCCTGCTTTCCAAACTCGGTAACTGTAGCCGAGGGACAACCGCAGGGAAGCTCCTGCCTTTCGAACTGAGTAACAGTGGTTGAAGGGCACCCACAGGGAAGCTCACCTTTATCATGCTCCCCTTCCTCCAGGTGGCGCTTCGCCGCCTCTTCGTCGAACTCCTCGGCTTCCCTCTCCTCGATGGTAATAGCTCCCTGCGGACATTCACCCAGGCAGGCGCCAAGGCCATCGCAATACACCTCGCTGATGAGTTTCGCCTTTCCATCGACAATCTGAAGGGCTCCCTCGGCGCAGGCCGGTACACAGACGCCGCAACCATCACACTTCTCCTCGTCTATTCTAATGATTTTCCTCAACACCTCTGTTTTCACTTCATACCTCCGCTATCTATTAGCCTACGTTAAGTCTGTAATTGCGTGCTTCTGTTATGGGAAACAACCCAGTTGGCAACTAGTTATCTTTATATTTAGTCTGTTCGCTATATCGCCAACCTGTCTAGGGGTAACTTTCAGCTTCCTGGCTATCTTGAACGCTATAGCACAGGGGAGCCTGCCGTTAACCAGGGATGCTTGGATTTCATTTTCAATTGTTCCGTCCAAAGGATCGCCTCCTAGCTCAAAGTTAGCGCTACCCTCAGCCTTCAACTCCTTCCATCTATCCTCCCCCAAGCACTGGCGGGCTGAAGCGCACCAGTCGATGCAGGAAGGAAGCTTCTCCTTGTAGATCCATTCGCCGCACTCGTGGCATTTTACTTTAGTCTCGTTGGAGAAGATCTCCTCCTCCGCACCACAGTTCGGACACTTATAGAGTGCCACCCGTAGGTTTCTGAAATCTTGGCCAGGACATACATACCTCATGGTTCTTACCTCCTCACTCGGCACAGGCCGAGATTTATTACCTTTTAGTACTATGATATGGTAAAGTGACGCGGCTTACCATGATTTAAGTCATACAATCAGGGAGGCATCATTTACTGACGCCTCCCTGTAGTAAACACGAGGTTATAAGGTATTTCTTTGCCGATAGCTCTATATCTGTGGTGGGCCTTCGCTCAGTAACCTGAGCTTATTCTCATCCAGGATGACCGTCTTACCCCTTACCGAACGAATAATGCCTCCGGCTTTCAGGCGGCTCATAGTACGAATCGCTGTCTCGGTGGTAGTTCCAGCCATCTCGGCGATCTCCTGGCGGGTAAAGGGGAGAGCGGGGCCAAGTCTTAAGTAAAGCATGAGCAATATCCCGGCAAGGCGCTGCTCGACCCTTTCTCCCGCAATGTCTCGAAGGCGGCCCTGGGCATCCCTGAGTCTCCCCCCTAAGACATAGATAATCCTCAGAGCTATTTCAGGTCGATGGGCAAGGAAAGCTAGAAAGTCTTTTCTCTTGATGCCTAACACTTTTGTTTCAGCTACGGATTGAGCTGAAGCAGGATAGGGCTTGTTTTCGAAAACAGCAACCACACCGAACATTTCGCCAGGGCCGAAAAAAGCGATGATAAACTCCCTCCCCGATGATGAATGTTTAAGAATCTTGATCTTCCCTTCGGCTATGATGTAAAACCAGTCAGGGTCATCCCCCTCCCAAAATACGAACTCGTCCGGCTTGAACTTTCGCTCATTTGCGAACCGAGACAACTCAGTGAGCTCACCTTCGTTCATAGCGGAGAAAATGAGCGACTGCTTTAGAATCTCAACTTTGGCGGCAGACTGCATGGGAGAATTATTTCACACACCCTTTCTGGCTTTTCCTGGTTAAAGGCTCTTTTCAATAGTGGCAACGCAACCGCTGCAATTCGTGCCCTCTATGCGTAAGACATACCTTTACTTGCCACTACCCTAAGACCTCATTCATGCTCCCTGACCTAAATCCTTGAAGATCTAAGGCTACGTAAGTATAACCAATGAGCTTTAACCTTTCCACCACTTGACGGCAGAGCTCCGCTTGGGAAAACCGCTCCATATCCTCGAGGGGAACCTCGATGCGAGCCACGCTGTTATGGTGCCTGACCCTGACCTGTCCGAACCCCAGGCTGTGGAGATAGTCTTCGGCCTCGGCTACCATTTGCAGTCCGCTAAGGACTATCCTGTCGCCATAGGGGAACCTGGAGGCAAGACATGCCAGAGATGGCTTGTTCCAGGTTGAAAGCCCCATCTTCTTGGAAAGGCTCCTGATCTCCTGCTTGGTTAGCCCCACCTCTTTTAATGGGCTTCTTACTGCCATCTCCAAAGCCGCTTGCTCTCCAGGGCGGAAGTCTCCGGAGTCATCACAGTTTGTGCCATCGACCACCCAGTTCAATCCGTGTTGGTCAGCGAGCTTGCGTAACTTTCCAAAAAGCTCCCTTTTGCAGTAGTAGCAGCGGTTGGGCGGATTTTGAAAAAACTCGGGGTGAGCTAACTCCTCGGTAACAATAGTGAGATGCTTTACCCCCAGTTTACTCGCCATCGCCCTAGCCTGCTCATATTCCCTCTCTGGATATGTAGGTGACTTTGCGGTAGCCGCGATCACCCTGTCTCCCAGAACATCTTTGGCGACTTTGAGCAGAAGGGTGCTGTCGACACCGCCCGAATGGGCTACCAGTAGGCTCCCCATCTCTCCGATGATGCCCATCAGATTTGCCAGTTTCTTATCCATCGATGCCCTCTATCCCACTTCCAGCATCTTATCTACGGCGGCCTTCGCCCTGAGGCGAATTTCCTCTGGAACCTTGACCTCAGGTTCCATCTCCTCAAGGGACCAGAGAACATTCTCCAGAGTGATGAGCTTCATTCGGGGGCAGACCGCCTGCTCGGAGACGGGGATAAAACTCTTATTCGGGTTCTCCTTCCTCAACCGATGTAGCATTCCAATTTCAGTCCCCACAATCACCTCTGTGGCCGTAGTGCTACGTGCGAATCTACGTATGCCCCCGGTGCTCAAAACCTCATCGGCAAGGGCGATCACATCCGGTCTACATTCCGGATGAACCACCACCTTAGCCTGGGGATGCTCCTGCTTCAGCCTGATGATGTCCTGCGACTTTATCCTGGTGTGAGTAGGACAAAAGCCAGGCCAGAGGATCATCTCCCTCCCCGTCCTGGTAGAGGTATAATGACCCAGATATTGATCGGGTACAAATAGAATCTTTCTCCCCTCGGGCAGCTTCTCAACGATATTGGCCGCATTGGCAGAGGTGCAGCAGACATCCGATTCCGCTTTAACCTCGGCGGAGGAGTTGATATAGCAGACAACCGTAGCCCCCGGGTGCTCTATCTTTTTCTGTCGCAGCCCTTCGGCGGTAATCATATCGGCCATAGGGCAGCCGGCGTGAATATCCGGCAGCAGAACTCTTTTATCGGGGCAGAGGATGGATGCTGTCTCCGCCATGAAAAGAACCCCGCAGAATACGATCACCTCAGCACCTGTCTGGGCCGCCTTCTGGCTCAATTCCAGGGAATCGCCCACGAAGTCGGCGATATCCTGAACCTCGCCCAGTTGATAGTTGTGGGCGAGAATAATGGCATTTCTCTCCCTCTTCAGGCGCAGGATTCCCTCTATTAACCTAGCATCGCTATCTGAACTGTTCATCACCGATTACCCTCCAGCCCTCGGTGTAGACATTCATTTTCTTTCCCCTGACAAAGCCGATAAGGGTTACGCCGAGACGGGCAGCCAAATCAACTGCCAGGTCTGTAGGAGTAGATTTGGAGATTACTATGGGGATATTCCTTCTCGCTATCTTTAGAACCACATCTGAGGAGATTCTGCCGCTTGAGATTATCATCCGGTCATCTGTGGATACATCTTCTAGAATGCACCTGCCAAAGATTTTATCGACGGCATTATGCCTTCCTATGTCCTCAGCGAAGATCAGGATGTCCTTTGTATCACACATGGCAGCGCTATGAACCCCGTGCGTTGCTCTATAAATCTGCGAGCTCTGCTGAAACTCTTTTGCCAGTGCAAAAACCTCACCGGCTGAAACTTTCATCTGGGACTCCACCTTCGCCTGATTTATGGTATCAGCAGCGCGATAAAAAGCAGCCCCGCTGCCGCAACCAGAGGTTATGAGCCGCTTGAATATTAGCTCTGTGGCCCCTCCCTTATCACCCTCGGTTTCCACACGCACCACGCCCCTGCGGTCATCGAGGATAATTTTCCTGATCTCCCCCTTATGTTGTATCAAACCCTCAGAGGAAAGAAAGCCAATAGCCAGATACTTCAGGTCTTTTGGGGTACAGAGCAGGGTTACCAGTTCCTGATTGTCCAAAATAATGGTAAGGGGAAATTCCCTGGCTACTACGTCCTCGACCTCGCTCCTACCCTCCTCAGTAACCCGCAGTATATTGAACCCTCTTATCTCGTCCATCATCCTCCCGTCTCCACCTTTATCGGGTCTCCGACCCTTGTCACTCCGCCACTAATCACCCTGGCGAATATCCCCTCCGTGGGCATAACACACACACCTGCCTGTCGGTAGATCGCGCACGGAGTGTGACACTCCTTGCCAATTTGCGTAACCTCCAAGATGACTTCTTCCCCTACGGATATCCTGGAGCCTGGGGGTAAAGATACCAGGTCGATCCCCTCGGTGGTGAGGTTCTCAGCGAAATCTCCGGGACCTACGGTGAGACCGATGGCGCGCATCTTGTCGATGCTTTCCATCGCCAGGAGGCTCACCTGCCGATGGGTGCAGCAATCGGCGTGGGCATCGCCAACAAGGCCGTAATCATCCCTGATGATCCCCTCGTTTACCGCTTTCTTCCTGGTGCCCTTCTCTTCGCTACTGCAGACAGCGATTATCTTAGCCGTACCTTCACATCTCCTTTGCCTGCGCTATGGTCCCACCACCCACCACAGTATCCTTATGATAGAAAACTATTGCCTGACCCGGCGTGATGGCCATCTGGGGCTGTTTGAATTTTACATGAGCCCCGTCCCCTCTCGAGAGAGAGGTGATCACCGCATCCGCCTCTCGGTGGCGATACCTTATCTTAGCCTTTAGCTCGATGGGATGCCTTAGCGATTCCATGGCTATCCAGTTCAGATCGGCGGCGATGAGTTCATCCGCATAGATCTCCCTCCTGGAGCCCACGATAATGGCGTTTCTTCCTCGGTCAATGGCTACCACATATAAGGGTTCCCTGGCTGATATGCCCAGCCCCTTGCGCTGTCCGATAGTATAAAATAGGATTCCCCGGTGCTCTCCAAGGGTGTTTCCCTCTCGGTCCAGTATCGGCCCCGGCTTCGCCCCCTGTGGCACATATTCTTTGAGGAACCCAGTGTAATCACCGTCAGAGATGAAGCAAATCTCCTGGCTCTCTGCTTTATCTGCCACCGCCAACCCCAGTTCTCGAGCTATTTGCCTTACCCTCTCCTTGGTAAAGCCCCCTAGGGGCATTAAAACATGCCTCAACTGATTCTGGCTCATCATGTACAGCACATAGGATTGGTCTTTCCCGCGGTCAACCCCCTTCCTGAGAAGATACCTGCCACTCACCCCATCGCGTTCTATCCTGGCATAGTGGCCTGTTGCCACAAAATCGGCGTCCAGCCCTTTAGCCCTGCTGAGTAGGGCATCGAACTTTATATGTTCATTACACCTGATACAGGGATTGGGGGTCCTTCCCAGACTGTATTCCCGACAGAAGTTGGCAATTACCTTTTGCGCGAAGAGGTTTCTGAAGTTCATTACGTAGTGGGGGATGGCCAGTCTGTGGGCTACCCTTTTTGCCTCTAACACCGCATCGAGACCACAGCAACCGCCGAATCTGTCCGCCTCATCGGCCAACTCGTTTGACGGCCAGATTTGCATGGTCGCGCCAATGACCTGGTAACCCTCCTCTTTGAGCAGAGCGGCGGCCACTGAGGAATCCACCCCGCCGCTCATTGCCACAACTACCTTCACCATATATATATATTAGCATATTCTTGGAGAGCGCCATAGAAGGCATTCCAGAATGGATCGTCCCGTGGTATTCCAACTCCCAATCCGCGAACCTGGGGGGATACGGTGGCGAGGTCGGCAACCCTATGCTAAACGAAGTTGGCGGGTGCTCCGTTTACACGAACGGTATATACTGTTTCTTCAGTTTCCCGCCTCAGCGTTCGAGGGAGGGGGCTTCCTAGCTAATCGTCGAACTTCTTCTCAACCCCTGCTGGCGGGATGCCGTCCTGGTCCCAGCCCCGCTTCTTATAATATAGCGAAAGAAGCCTCTGGAAATCATCCCTGTTGATCACCCTGCCCGCATTTGGCCCCGTGAGGGGAGGATTAGCCCATACCTTGTGGGGAAGACTATCGTCCTTGCGACTCACGCCGAGGCGGACATTTATCAGGCGAGTCAGGTCGTAAACGTCATTCGACAGCTCCAGGAGTTGTTCCAGGGACGCTTCCTTTCCCGTCACATACTTATAGAAATTCTCGTAGTGCCGTTCACTCAGCCCCAGCTCGATCCAGGGCAGGCGGCAGACACCGAGCATGTCGAATAACGGGCGCAGCTTCTGGTGATAGATTACAGTATCGACCTTCTCGTCGTCAGACCAGTCCTGTCCCTCCTCCATCTCCTTGGCGATAGTCCACGCCCGCGTGTGGTGTGCGCCTATGTCCGAGGTTGCGTATGCCAGCCCCATCGAGATGCTGGGGCGGCTGTCGTAAGCCGACTGCTCCAGGCCCTTGACCTGGAGAATGATCTTGTCCATCTCGGGCCACTTATCGATAATTCGACGAGCCCCATCGGCGAGAACGTCGCCGATGCCCTGCCGATCGGCGATTCTTTGTATCAGCTCCAGGATGGCGTCCTCATCCCCCCAGGTGATCTCCTTGCCGTCGAGGTCGGATAGCGAGAGAATCCCCTTCTCGTACCCCTCTATCACCGCTCCCACGATATTGCCTGTCGAAATCGTATCCACCCCAAGCTCGTCGCACAGCCGGTTTGCGGCGAGAATCGCAGCGAAATTATCGATTCCCAGGTTCGGGCCCAGCATGGCGCACGATTCATATTCCGGCCCCTCGACCACCGTGCCCGTATATTTCCCGTTCTTCACCAGGCAGATATTGCTGCAGCACATGGTACACGAAAAACACGCGCTATCGCCTATCTTATATTGATCGAGCATCATCGCGCCGTTGATCTGGTCGTGCTTGGTAAAAACGCTATCCTTAAAATTATATGCCGGCAGAATCCCCTTCTCATTAGCGTACTCGATGACGTTCATCAAGCCTTCCTGCTGCCACATCTTGAAATACTTGTGCTCCTCGAGATATTTACAGGCCTTCTCGGTCTCCGCCACCAGCCCGGGAACGTCATAAACGGGAATGTCCTTGTGTCCCCGCAGTACGATCGCCTTGAGGTTCTTTGACCCCATGATCGCCCCTATACCTGTCCTGCCGGCGTTGCGGCCCCAGTCAGTATTGACACAGGCGAATCTCACCATGTTCTCGCCCGCCACACCGATGATAGCGACATGTACCGCATGGGTGCCCAGCCGCTCCTTGATCCTTCCTTCAGCCTCCAGGCAGCTTTTCCCTTTCAGTTCAGGAATGGGAATGATCGTTGTTTCATCATTGTCGATGAAAATGATAGACAATTCCGGCGCCCGGCCGGTAATGGAGAGAACATCTAATCCCGTCTGCCGCAGCTCGACGCCGAAGCTGCCGCCGATGGAGGAATCGCCGTAGAGGCCGGTAGCCGGTGAGATGGCAACAAAGGAATTCTTTCCCGATGATGGCAGGTATACCCCGGTAAGAGGCCCCGGTGCGACGACCATGAGGTTCTCCGGGCCTAGGGGGTCTATCTTGAAATCGTGTTTCCTCAGGTTGTCCCACACCAGTTTCGCGCCGAAGCCGCGCCCGCCGATGTACTTCTCGATAAATGCATCCGGTAGGTCCCTGCGTTCAGCATTGCCCTTCGTAAGGTCTACGTGCAGGTGCTTCTTAAAATATCCACTCTTCAAACTCATAGCTCTTCCTTACCTATCTCGGCGTAGTGGATAATCCTTTTCTCTCCTTTCTCGTAGAACTCGATTTCCTTCATCTGGGTGTAGCTCAGGATATTGTTCAGGCGTTTGGACTCACCCAGCGCAGCCTCAGGTATGAGCCTGAGCGCCCCGTTGGGGCATTTCTTGACACACTCCGGGTCACCTCCACACATATCACACATGATAGGCAGGTCGCAGTCTTCATGAGCGTAAATCGCTCCGAAGGGGCATGCCTCCACGCATTTATAGCAGGAAGTGCAGTTCTCCTCGTCCAGGTGGACGACGCCCTCGATCCATCGCAGGGCATCGGTGGGACATACCTTTGCACATGGGGCAACCTTACACTGGCTGCACACGATCGGCATTCTCATGACCGGATGGGGGTACGTCGTCAACACCCTTATCGCTGACTTCTTCGGGTTGTTCACACCGAAGTGTTTGATTGCGCATACCAGTTCACAGATACTGCAGCCGGAACACAGCTCTGGAATCACCGTTAGCTTTTTCGACATCAGACAATCCTCCACTAGCCTCGTAAAACTTTGCCAAAGGCGCCCCGAAAGGGTGCATGAAATGGCGCATCAATGCGCAGAATACTAGTTAAAGACGGGATTGTCAACGAGGTGTGCTCGTCCAATACATTGGTGACACTATCATTCGTTCACTGAACCCATCATCGCTACCACGATTTAGGCCGAAGCGTCGGCCGACCTGTCGGCCTCGGCCTCGGGGAAAGCAAGCTATCATTTCCCACCCACCCTGATATGTATTTCTGCCCCGACAAGTCGGGGAGACCCCTGCCCCCGATTATATCGGGGGACTCCCCTATATAGTGTCTACCTATTGAACCTACAGTATGGCGTGGATGTCTTCTCCTCTAAACGTCTCCAAGGTTGTTTCACAGTAGAGCTCCTGACGATGGTAAAAAATCGAAATCAACGATACCATATGTCACCTATCTATCTGAACGAGATCACGAGGGTGGATGTAGAGGCTCATGCGCCAGAGAGAGCTTGGCAGCGCCATAAAAATCATTGCCACCATCACTAGCCAAACAACTCCATCAGGGATATATCGCCCTCGGCTTGGTATTTCCCTTCCATGAACATCTGCGTGCCGTCGGCCTTGCCAGTAACGATGTCCATCCACACTTCAAAAGGAGCCTCGACGGTCAGGTCAGGTTTATCTGCGGTTCCCAATATCGCCTTGATAGTTCCCTTTTCGATTGTGAAATAGCACGAACCCTCCACTTCACCTGAGAACTTGAACTGCAGCACTGCCTTGGTGTCAGCAGCAGCTTGCGAATTGAACCCCAACCGCATGAGCAACATATAGGTTTCGACAGAGTCGGGGCGCGGTACCATGCCTTTCTGCTCGAATATCTTGGTGGTTACCCCTTCGGCGATGCAGGTCTTCCAAAATAGATTGCTAATATCTCTAACGGATTGAACATCATCTATTATGGGCTGTTTGATCCGGGCCATTGTCTGCGGAGATATTCGCATAAACTCCACCAATTCGTGTCCCGCCCGCCTGGTGGCATCGAGTATGTCGGTTAGCTTGTCTTTGAAAGCGGACTGTGTGATCACGTGGCTGGCAGGCCGGTAGATTTCAGCCACGAGCTTTGTGCTGCCACGGTGGAAAAGGAAATTCACATAGTGTGAGAGCGCTTCGAACGCTGATTCCTCAAAAAACCCGCAGACGGAAA
>SOIC01000075.1 GCA_004377275.1 Dehalococcoidia bacterium | reverse complement strand
CAGCTCTGGCTCTACCACCTGCCGCCGGGCGCCTGCCCCTGCAGACGGGCATGGGACACCCTTGCGCCGTCATCTTCCTGGATGAGTCCAACCCTAAAGACGCCGTTGTAGCATCAGTTTATACCTAACCCCTTCACATTTCCGCCCGTTTGTGGTATAATTTATAAATGCAGGCAAGTATTA
Source organism: Dehalococcoidia bacterium (assembly GCA_004377275.1). GTDB lineage: Bacteria > Chloroflexota > Dehalococcoidia > E44-bin15 > E44-bin15 > E29-bin15. The sequence goes on along the minus strand of SOIC01000075.1, from coordinate 13,629 downwards.
ATTTAGGTATGCTCTTCTAAGTTTCGCCAAAGCTAAGCTTTAGCTGGGGCGAAGCTTTCTTTTTGCATGGGGGTCACCATTAGTATGGAAAAGAACGAGAACAGGAACAACGAGTACACCGCCGAAGACATCGAGGTGCTGGGCGGAATGGAGGCGGTGCGCCGGCGCCCGGGGATGTATATCGGGAGCACCGGGCAGCGGGGGCTCCATCACCTGGTGCAGGAGATCGTTTATAACAGCATCGATGAGGCGATGGCCGGATCTTGCGATAGGGTGGAGGTGACCATATTCAATGATGGTCGGGTGGCGGTCGCCGATAACGGCAGGGGGATACCCGTTGAGGTCCACCCGGTAACCAGCACCTCTGCTTTGGAGGCGGTGATGACCATGCTCCACGCCGGGGCTAAGTTTGGTGGTCGGGGATACACCGTCTCAGGCGGGCTTCACGGGGTGGGCGCCTCCGTGGTAAACGCACTCTCCTCAGAGCTCCAGGTGGAGGTGAAGCGGGATGGCAAGTGCTACCGGCAGGAATACTGCTGCGGCATCCCCCAGAATGCGGTGGAGGAGGTGGGCGAGGCCTCGGATACGGGAACAACCACTACCTTCCTCGCCGACCAGGAGATCTTCGGCAACCTGAACTACGATTTCGATGCCCTGTCGCAGCGCTTCCGCGAGATGTGCTACCTCACCAAAGGGCTGGAGCTTCACTTTGAGGACAAAAGATCAGACCGCGAGGTCACCTTCTACTTTGAAGGGGGCATCGCCAGCTTTGCCCGATACCTCAACAAGAATCGGCCGGTGCTCCATACGCCTATTTTTATCTCAAAGACGGTCAATGGCACCGGGGTTGAGGTGGCCCTGCAGTATAACGAGGGCTTCGCCGAGACCACCTATAGCTTTGCCAACTGCATCAATACCCAGGACGGCGGCAGCCATCTTACCGGGTTTCGCACCGCCATCACCCGAGTCATCAACGACTCCGCCCGAAATCTCAAGCTCATCAAGGAGGATGAGGCCAATCTCATCGGCGATGACACCAGAGAGGGGCTGGTGGCCATCATCAGCGTTAAGCTGGCCGAGCCCCAGTTTGAGGGACAGACCAAGGCAAAGCTGGGTAACCCCGAGATAAAGAGCCACGTTGAGTCGGCGGTGGCGGATGGTCTCTCACAATACCTTGACGAGCATCCCCCCGAGGCGAAACGGATCATCGAAAAGTGTCTCACCTCGGCGCGGGCTCGTGAGGCAGCGCGCAAGGCGCGCGACCTGGTGCTTAAAAAGAACTCCCTAGAAGCGGGCACCCTGCCCGGCAAGCTGGCCGATTGCTCGGATAAGGACCCGGCGCAGTGCGAGCTTTATCTGGTGGAGGGGGAGTCGGCAGGCGGCTCAGCGAAGCAGGGGCGAGACCGCCGCTTCCAGGCGATCCTCCCCTTAAAGGGCAAGATCCTCAATGTGGAGAAGGCCTCCCCAGAGAAGATGCTGGCCCATGAGGAGATACGCGCCATCATTACCGCCCTGGGGATCGGCATCGATAAGCAATTGGACCTCGCCAAGCTGCGCTACCACCGCATCATCATCATGACCGATGCCGACGTCGATGGTGCCCATATTCGCACCCTTCTGCTCACCTTCTTCTTCCGCCACATGACTGAGCTTATCAGTGGCGGTCATCTACTTATCGCCCAGCCGCCGCTATATCGATTGTCTAAGGGGAAAACAGAAGAGTGGCTATATTCCGAGGAGGAAATGGAGCGCTCTATTGCTAAGAAAGCTTTTGAGGACCTTTCAGTTCACTCAACAGATGGCTCTATTACTTTCAAGGGAACGAAGATAGGTGATCTATTGGATTCACTCAGAGAGTTGGACCAGGGGCTTGCTGCCCTTGAAAAGGAAGGCATACCGCGGGAGATAAGTGCGATTCTTCTGATGAAAGACGAGTCATTCTCCCTCCTTGACTTCTCTCAGAAGGTAAACATGCAAGAGCTCAGCAAGTGGTTTGAGGAATCTGGGTTTCCAACCAGGTTATCCTGGGATGACACCGAAGGGGAGTACTGGATTGAGGTTGACTTAAAGGGCGATAAAATTAGGCTTGACAGGAGCCTTCTTGAGCACCCAATCCTTCATGGCTGCTTCAAGGCGTATCCGCATGTCAAGCGCCTGACTCAGAACAGATCATACACCGTTGTCAAGAAGGGTAAGGAGATTGGCAGCGATATTCCCTGGTACGAACTTGCTGACGTGCTTCAGAAAAGCTCTGACAGGTCAGGAACAACAATCCAGCGCTATAAGGGCCTGGGGGAGATGAGCGCCCAGCAGCTCTGGGAGACCACGATGAACCCGGAGACCAGGACGATGTTGCAGGTTGACGTCGAGGACGCAATAAAAGCGGATAAAATCTTCGAGACCCTCATGGGGGACGAGGTCCCACCCCGCAAAGCCTTCATCCAGGCCCATGCCAAAAGCGTAAAGAACCTGGATATTTAAGGGGATTACCTATTCATTATTAGTTAGTCCTAACCTCCCCCTCTGCGTCTGCGTGCAGGAGGGAGGTGAAATCATATCCCCGCTTGCGTAGCTCATCGCTGCCGCCCTGGTGGCGGTCCAAAAGCGCTACCACCTTGACCACCCGGCAGCCGGCGGCCTCCACCGCCTCTATCGCCTTGAGGGTGGCGCCCCCTTTAGTAATCACATCCTCCACTATGGCTACTTTGGAACCCTTTGGCGGTAGACTGCCCTCGATAGCCTTCTGCGTGCCATGCTCTTTCAGCTCTCCTCTCACAATGAAGGCAGGGATGGGCTTCCCTTCAAGATGGCTAACGATAGCGACTGCCGTCACAATGGGGTCAGAGCCCAGGGTTAACCCGCCAACAGCATCAACGCCGCTCTCTCTCAATATCTCAAAAACCAGCTTGCCGATAAGGTAGGCTCCTTCCGGGGAAAGGGTTACCATCTTAAGGTCAAAGAAGTAAGAACTTTTCGCTCCCGAGGCGAGGGTGAAATCGCCGCGCAGTAGTGCCCGCTCCTTCACCAGCTCTAAAAACCTTTTACGTTGCTCCAGAGTCAATTCAAACCTCCTTCCTTTCGCCCTTCCTCAATCAATTGTAACGAAAAGGAAGCGACGTTCTCTGTCATTGCAAGCCGAAGGCTTGGCAATCTCCACAACACATGCCTGCACCATCATGCCTGGGGATTGCTTCGTCCCCCGATAGATCGTCCGATAAGTCGGACTCTCGCAAGGCGGAGGGGTCCTCGCAATGACAGTTGGGTACACAGATTCTCACTCACGTATATGCATCCCTATTTTCCTCATCGGTTGTACCGCTGGCAATGGGCGTGTTTCAGTGCGAATAAAGCCCTTTTTCCTTGATATAACGCGCCACCGCCTCGGGGACGAGGTCTGATACGGGAAGGCCCCGGGCCATCCGCTCCCTGATGGCGGTGGAGCTTATATCCATCAGTGTGTTGTCGAGGAGCATTATGCTGCTTGATAAGCCGGGGATGCTTCTCTCTAGTGACTCCAAATCTAAAGCACCCGATCCGGGACGCCTCGCTGCCACCAGCTTACACGCTTCCACCACTCCCTCGGGCTCCTTCCATGAGGGAAGCCCTGCTAAGGCATCCACGCCAAGGATGAAGTAAAAATCTGCCTCCTCACCAAGCTCACGCCTGAGAGCGGGAAGGGTGTGCACCGTATAGGATGGCCCCACCCTTTCAAGATCCACTGTTGAGACGCTGAAGTGATGGTTGGGGGCGATAGCTAGTTTGATCATCTCCAGGCGATGCTCCCCAGGGGCGATGTTACGATGCGTTTTGAGCCAGGGCTCGCCGGCGGGGACAAATATTACCTGAGAAAGCCCCAGCCTAAGCCTAGCCTCCTCAGCGATAATCAGGTGTCCGTTGTGAACCGGGTCGAAGGTTCCACCCAGTACGCCGATTTTCCGCATTTTTAGAATCACTCCCATAACATCTGTACCTTACCAAACCGCACCGTGTCTCCCGGTTTCATCCCAGCCTTTTTCAGGGCGCTGGCTACCCCCATCCTGGCGAATTGCTGCCTAATATAGGTGCGAGCCTCAGGGTTTTCCAGGTCCATCCTAGCTAACAGCTTTTCCGCCCTGGGGGACGAGACCACAAAGATGTCCCCCTCAATAGAAACAACCACCCTCTCCTTTTTGGGCTGGGGACGAAATACCGTTAGCACCTCGGCTTGCTGCGGCGTGGCAACGCTATCGAGCAGCTCACATACCTTCGCCATCAACTGGGGGACGCCTTCGGTTGTAGCCGCGGAGGTAAAAAAGAGAGGCGCCTCATCCTGAGCAAGCTCCTTTTCGAGCTCAGAGATGCGCGCCCGGACCTCGGGCAGATCGATCTTGTTCACCACCACGAGCTGCGCCTTCGCCGCGAGCACGGGATTGAACAAGGCTAGCTCATTATTCACCTGCTTCATATCGGAAATGGGGCTCGCTGAACTGCCGTCAAGCAGGTGAATAAGCACCCTAGTGCGCTCGGCGTGACGCAGGAAATCATGCCCCAGGCCCATGCCAAGGTGAGCCCCCTCAATGAGCCCCGGGATCTCGGCAAGCACAAAGGAGCGCTGGCCTACCGCCACCACCCCTAAAATGGGCTCCTTGGTAGTAAAGGGGTAGTCAGCGATCTTCGGCCGTGCCGCCGATGCTGCCGCGAGGAGGGTGGACTTGCCCACACTGGGGCAGCCAATGATCCCGACATCGGCGATCAGCTTCAGTTCGAGGAGCAGTGTGGCCTCCTCCCCAGCCACACCTTTTTCGGCCATTCGTGGCGCCTGATTGACAGGAGTGGCAAAGCGAGCATTTCCATAGCCGCCACTACCGCCCCGCGCTACTATAACCTTTTGCCCCTCCGCGGTGAGATCAGCAAGTAACTCCGTTCCATCATCGATTTCCTTGAAAATAAGCGTACCTGGTGGAACCATGATAGTGAGGTCACTGCCATTTTTACCGTGCATCTTCTTACGGGCGCCCTTTATACCCTCATCCGCGGTAAAACGCCTCTTTCCTTGATAGTATTTGAGCAGAGTAGTCATGCTCCTATCTGCGAGGATAAAAATGCTTCCTCCATGGCCACCGTCGCCGCCGTCTGGACCACCAAAGGGAACAAACTTCTCCCGTCGAAAGCTAATAACCCCCCTACCCCCATCACCTGCCTTAACATCAATTTTAACTCTATCAATCAACGTCTCTCACCATTACCTTATTATATTACTATTATATAAACTGTGAAATAAGTATTAAATAACAATATATAATAAGGGATGTGAAGAAGTGCGCAATTGATGTAATTGGATAGTGCTGAGCGGTCGAACAAGGTGCAAGCCTAATGCAGGGATTGTGATGATAATGGGGATTTGTGTGCATAAAAAGAAGTCACTGTTTTCCAAAGGTGGAGATTAACATAAAAGCCAGAAACTTATGCACCTTACAAGAGAGTTTTGCACCGATTTGTACTAGTTCTGCACAAATTTATTATGATTAGAGTGACTTTAGCCATCGCTTCTGGAGTAGAGCTCCTCCCTGAGCTCGATGACATCGCGACGCAATTGAGGGCTGGTATTGATCTCGAGGGCGATCTTTTCATAGCCGCGGAGAATGGCGGAGTGGTCTCTATTACCCAACGCTCTACCAATCTCGTTGAAAGAGCACTGTGTCTCCTCCCTGATGATGTAGACGGCGACATGGCGCGCCAATGCAGTCGGTTTATCCCGTTGCTTCCCGGCCAGGGCCTCCGGTTCCAGGTCGAAATATTTGGCGACATTAGCGATGATCAATGGCGGGGTTAGCGCCCGGCGGGGCGCCGTCTCGGGGAACTCGGCGAGCGCTTTGCCAGCCAGTTCGAGGGTGAGGGGAGTCTTGGTAAGCCTGGAGAAGGCCACCACGCGATTGAGTGACCCCTCAAGCTCGCGAATGCTCTTCTGTACCTTGCGAGCGATGAGGTCCAGCACCTCCCGGGGCACTGATATCCTATTCTCCTCAGCCTTCGCTTGAAGAATGGCCAGGCGAGTCTCCAGGGCGGGGGGCTGGACGTCGGCAACGAGCCCCCATCCGAAACGGGAGCGCAATCGGTCCTCAAGTAGGGGCATGGATTTGGGGGGTCGATCGCTGGTGATCACAATCTGGCGGTTGGCATTGTGGAGGTCGTTAAAGGTGTGGAAGAAGCCCTCCTGCGTCTGCTCCTTCCCGATAATAAAGTGGATATCATCTATTAATAAGACATCCACACTGCGATACTTTTGGCGGAATTCCTCGGTCTTCCGCTCTCGGATCGCCTTTATAAACTCGTTAGTAAACTGCTCCGTGCTTACATAGAGCACGCGGAGCCTGGTTTGATAAACGAAGCGTCCTATAGCGTGCAGGAGGTGTGTCTTTCCCAGCCCGACACCGCCGTAAATAAATAGCGGGTTGTAGACATGGCCCGGCTTCTCCGCGACCCCTAGGGCAGCGGCATGGGCGAGACGATTGCAATTTCCTATGATAAAAGAGTCAAAGGTATACTTGGGATTAAAGTTATTGGAACCTGTTTTCCGGTAGTTTGTACTAGCCAGGGATTTATTGTTCCCTTTGGACCTCGCTGTAGGGCTTTGCTCTTGAATTTGAAAACGGACATTGACCTCATCCCCGATGATGCCGATAAGGGTTTTCTTAATCAGCGAGCTCAGCCGCTTCTCCAGCCATTCGATAGCAAAAGGGGACGGCACACCAACCACAAACCGATTCTCCTGATAACCCAAGCCGACGGTGTCTCTTAGCCAGGTGTCGTAATTTGTCCTCGTGAGTTGTAACTGAAGCTCCCCAAGCACTGCCTCCCAGATTTCTTTAGCTGACTCCTTAACCAGCATCTGTTTCACACTCCTCATTCAGTAGTGGTTTAAGATAGAAACGCCCTTCGTAATCACAAGGTCAGTGGTGTCCCCGAGGCCGACAGGTCGGCCGACACTTCGGCCTGGTTCGGGAGCACCCTGATATATAGGTTAGCAGGAGGCTCAGAGATTTCGATCAGGGTTATCAGGGGATGCGCAGGAACAATACCAAAAACCAAGCCCTGGGTCAATAGGTTTTTGCACCAGTTTTGCACCAATTTTTAAATGATTTTTTGCCCGATAGTTGATTGCGTGATAGAATGTCTCTGGTACGATGCGCATCGTTTTTATGGGCGTTCCCGAATTCGCCGTGCCTGCCCTGGAGCGGCTTATCCTCGGCGAGCACCAGGTGGTGGCTGTCTACACTCAGCCGGATAAGCCTGCGGGGCGGGGGCGAGTGCCTACTTTCCCTCCGGTGAAGCGGGCGGCTCTGGAGCATGGACTTGAGGTGCGTCAGGTGGAAAGCTTTGCTGAGGCTGGCGCCATCGCATCTTTGGCTCAGCTCAGCCCCGATGTGATTGTGGTGGTGGCCTTTGGCCAGATCCTGCCTCCTCAGGTGCTAACTATCCCGCCCTTCGGCTGCATCAACCTTCACCCCTCTCTACTCCCTAGGCATCGTGGGCCTACCCCGATCCCAGCGGCGATCCTCGCCGGCGATGACTGGACCGGGGCCTCCATCATGCTCCTGGATGAGGGCATTGACAGCGGCCCGATCCTCGCCCAGCGGAGGGTGGCCATCGCGCCCCAGGATACCACTGATTCCCTTATCAGGAAGCTCGCCCAAATCGCAGCCCAGCTTTTAGAGGAAACGCTGCCCCGCTGGCTTTCCCACTTGCTTACCCCCCAACCGCAAAGGAAGGAGGAAGCCACCTATACCAAGCTTCTATCCAAGGAGGAGGGTGAGATCGATTGGCAGATCCCCGCGCCTCAGATATGGCGCCGGGTGCGCGCCTTTTACCCCTGGCCCGGCTGCTATACCACGTGGCAGGGGAAGATGCTCAAGATAGTGGAGGCGGTCCCCCTGCGTGGGGAGCGAGGTGAGCCAGGGAGGGTGGTCTCTCTTGGTAGGGGGGAGGTTGGGGTGCAAAGCGGGGGCGGGATACTCAGGCTGCTCAGGGTGCAGCTTGAGGGGAGAAGGGAAATGAGTGCCGAGGAGTTCCTCAGGGGACACAGGGCATTTATCGGGGCGCTGCTTACCAGCTTGAGAAAAGAGGATGCTCCGGGCTAATGGCACGGTCGATGTGTGTCTGGATGGCGTGCGGCGCTAGCTTACCGACCAGTTCAGTAATTGAGGCCCCGTTGTCTCTATAGGTTACCGATTCATCTGCTAGGCCGCTTCCGATTCCGCCTTGCCCTCCGCTTCCTCAGATGGGACCTCCTCTGCCTCCACCTCAGCCTCCTCAACCGCCACCGCCTCCTCCTCAATTTCCTCAACTAGTTTCTCCACTTTGCTCTCCAGCACATGGACCACTACCTGGTCGGGTTCGGTTAGCACCTCAACCGCCTCGTCCACGGGGAGGTCTCGCACGTGAATCGCCTGGTCGATCTCCTCAAGCACTGATATGTCCACCTCGATATTTCGGGGCAGGTCAGCGGGGAGGGCCTCCACCTGGAGCACGGTCAGGTTCTGGATTAACATGGCGCGGCTAGTCTTCGCTGCGGGGGCCTCGCCGAGGAACAGCAGTGGCACCTCAGCCCTCACACTGTGGGTCATCTCCACCTGGAAAAAGCCCACGTGGAGCAGTTCGTCATTTAAGGGGTCGCGCTGAATATCGCGGACCATCACCACCCTTGGTTTCTTAGCCCCATCAACTTTGAGGGTGATCAGTGCATTGCGGCCCGCCCTGGCGATGAGACGCTTCAGGAGAGGGGTCTCTGCCTGGAGGGGGGTGGATTCGATATTGGGTCCGTAGAGGTTGACCGGGGTGAGCCCTTCACGGCGAAGAAATCTCACCTTCTTTCCCAGAATATCCCTATTGCTAACCTTCAGTTCCTCTCGGTTCACTTTTACCCCCTGAGACAAGGCTGATCATAATTATACTACGCCTCTGGCAGGGCGTCCAGTTATTGCAGTTTGACACTCTGATTGGGGTGAAGTATAATCGTAGAATGCCAAAACGGACCTATCAGCCAAAGAAGATCCCCAGAAAGCGGGAGCATGGCTTTTTATCACGCATGAGCACTCGAGGTGGTCGTGCGGTGCTGCGCCGGAGAAGGCTCAAGGGCCGCTGGCGGCTCACGGTGTCGTGATGATGAAAACAGAGCGACTTGCCAGGAGAAAAGAGTTTGAGGCTGTTTGCACTGAGGGTAAGTCCTGGTCCAATAATCTGGTAGCGCTGCGGGCACTACCCAACAGCTTGGGGTCGAATCGCTATGGCTTTGCGGCAGGAAAGCGATTGGGTGGGGCGGTAGTGCGCAATCGGGTGAAGCGGCGGCTTCGGGAGGTGGTCCGGCGCACCACGATAAAGGATGGCTGGGACATGGTGTTCATCGCCCGCCAGGCTGCTACTGAAACCGATTATCGCACCCTGAAGAAGGCGATGGAGGAATTATTAGCTCGAGCGCAGTTATTGGGAAACGGGAGAGGATGAAGAGGATTGCCTTAGGCTTGATCGGTGGTTATCAGGTGACCATTTCCCGGGTGACCGCTCACTCATGCCGTTTTGTGCCCACCTGCTCTCAATATACCTATGAAGCAATTGAAAAGTACGGGCTGGCGAGGGGTATTTGGATGGGGACAAAGCGCCTCGCTCGTTGTCATCCCTTGAGTCCCGGCGGGTTTGACCCGGTGCCTTGATGCCATCAGTTTCCACCGTGATGAGGTTTGTGTGACAAAACCAAAGGCTCTATTCCTATTTGCGTTGCTTGTGGGGGGTTGCCTGCTCCTTTCAGGGTGTGCTGCCATTGGCACCGCTACGCCTATTGGATGGTCCGCACCCGTGATGGACGATGATGTCATCTATGTGGGCACCACGGAGGGGAAGGTCGTCAGTTATACTCTGTTCAGTGAGCCCAGAGTGGCGGCGGAGTGGTGGCGGTTTCCGCTACGGGGTGAACTGGGGCTTGGTGGTGGTGGTGGAGGGGGTGGCTTCCTTGCCTGTATGCCGACGGCGGCAGCGGTCATGTACAGCACCCCTTTTGTGGCCGATGGCGCAGTCTATATTGGTGCCTACGATGGCAGGGTCTATGCCCTTAATACCTCGAGTCGCGTCGCGGGATATTCTTTCCCCCAGGAGTCAGAGGGGGAGTGGGTATACCCCGAAGAGGACTCCATCGGAGCCATTGTGGGCAGCCCGGTGGTCGCTGAGGGTATCCTCTATATCGGCTCTGCCGACGGCAATCTTTATGCCATTGACATCGTCACCAGTGAGCTAGCGTGGGACTCACCTTTTGCCACCGGAGACGATATCTGGGCCACCCCCCTGGTGCATGATGGTGTGGTCTACATCGGCTCCTTTGACCACAAAATCTATGCTATTGATGCTGCGGATGGCACGCTGGTCTGGGAATCCCCCTTCCAAACGGACGGCGCGATCGCTGCCACACCGCTCTTCTATAACAACACCATCTATATTGGCTCTTTCGACCGCAAATTTTATGCCGTTGATACAAGCACGGGGAAGGCGAAAGAGGGCTTTATTCCTTTCCCGGCGGGCAACTGGTTTTGGGGTAGGGCGGTGGCCTACGATGATACTATCATTGTAGGCTGCGTGGACGGTCGGGTTTATGCCCTCGATGCTGAAACAGGGGAACGAAAATGGTCTTTCCCAGAACTAGATGAAGGGCCAGTTGGGCCGATTCGGGGTGACCCTGCCCTGGCTGGAGAGGTGGTTATCTTTGGCTCCGATGACGGTAAGGTTTATGCCTTAGATGCCGCCAGTGGGCACCTAATTTGGGACTATCCTCATGGGGAGGATCGATTTGGTCCTATACGAGCCTCCCTTTATGCTGGGGATGGCGAGGTCTATGTTCATGATACGCGGAACCATTACATCTACGCCTTGGGGGTGGAGCACGGCAATGTGTTATGGAGCGTTTCCACTGCCGAGTGAGCGGGCCAGCGAGTTATCTTGATGAGTAGAAACAGACTGATAATCATCCTCGTCGCTGGTGCGCTGGTCATCCTCTTTTTAACATATGGGCTTATCGATACCTGGAATCTTATCCTGCTCCGGCCGATACTCAATTTCCTGATCCTGCTCTCCAATGTGTTCTTCGGCAACTTTGGTCTCGCGATTATTGCCCTGGTCATCATTGTGCGCCTGGTGATGACTCCCCTTACCTTAAAGCAACTGCACTCCACCAGGGCGATGCACACATTGCAGCCCAAGATGAAGGAGCTGCAGAAGAAGTATGCAAAGGACAAGGACAAGCTCAAGCAGGAGATAGCGAAGCTCTATAAGGAGAGTGGGGTAAGCCCCATGGGTTGCCTGGGGCCCATGCTCCTTCAGCTTCCCATCTGGATCGCCCTTTATCGGTCGATCCTACACGTGGCGGCGGCAACCCCTGAAGCCCTATTAGGGCTCTCCAATGATCTCTATTCCTGGTCAGCGATTCATCAGGCGGTTCCCCTGGATCCAAATTTCCTCTGGCTCAACTTAACCCAGCCTGATGTGCCTCCCACTGGGTATTTCATCCTGCCCATTCTAGTGGCGGCCTCGATGTATGTGTTGCAGAAGATGTCCACTGTGCCCTCAACGGACCCGCAGCAGCAGTCGATGAGCAAAATGATGATTTGGATGATGCCCCTGATGTTTGGCTTTTTTACCCTCATGTTCCCCAGTGGACTGGCGCTGTTTTGGGTGGTCTCCACTATTGTTGGCATTGTGACGCAGTATTTTATCACCGGGTGGGGCTCGCTCTTCGTGAGAGCCCCTGCCCCGGCACCACAGGTGGCTGAAGAGCAGCGCATGGAAACACCGGAGGGAGCCTTGCTAGAGGATCAATTGGCCACCGAAAGGGTGGAACAACAAGAGAGGGTGGCGCATGGAAAGTCTCGAGACAAGCGCAAAGACCGTAGAAGAAGCCGTCGCGCTGGCGCTAGAAAAACTCGGCGCAAGCCGTGACCAGGTGGAGGTAGTTGTCCTAAAGGAGGGTAAGCCTGGCTTTTTGGGTCTTGGTGGTGAGGAGGCTACGGTCAGGGTGCTCAGGCGTCAATCTGAAGAGGAGCGACAGGCGGCCGTCATCCTGGCTAAGGAGGTGCTGGAGAGGCTTCTTTCCTTGATGAAGGTCTCAGCATCTATTGAGGAAAAGGAGCCACCAGAGGAGGGGCGCGCCCTTATCTTCCTGGAAATCACTGGCGATGACCTCGGTATTCTTATTGGGAGGAGAGGTCAAACCCTGTCCTCGCTGCAATACCTGCTCTATCTAATGGTGGGCCATCAATTAAAGGCTCATGTGCCCGTAACCATCGATGTAGCCGGCTATCGGGAGCGCCGACAGGAGGCGCTTAAGAATCTGGCGTGGCGCATAGCAGAGAGTGTCATGGCCACTGGGCAGCCGGTGCCCCTGGAGCCGATGCCGGCGAGCGAGCGCCGCATCATTCACCTGGCGCTTCAGGACTACCCGGGGGTGATCACCCAGAGCATCGGCGAGGGCGAGGATCGTAAGGTGACCATCCTCAAACAGGGGTAATTTGAGCCTTGACTTTGCCTTCTGGGCATGCTAATCTCTTTTGGTACTATAAAGATGCAGTATCTTCCTGCTCCTCAATTTAGGGAGAGGCGCATCTTTGTAAAAAGTGTTTGAGGAAGGCGAAAAGGCGACGACGGAGAAGAGTAGGAGGGAGAAGGCGCCTAGCGAGTCTGGTATGGTGGGAGCAGATGCGACCTGCCCTCCGAAAATCCCTCCCCAGCCGCCAACCGAACCCCCGATTTATCGGGGCAGTAGGCTTGGCCGGCCTCGTCAGCCGTTATCGATGACGAACCCCGCATGTCGGGGTTAAATGAGCGCCCCGAGGCCGACAGGTCGGCCGACACTTCGGCCTCAATCGGGGAATTAGGGTGGTACCGCGGGTTGAGAGCCCGTCCCTTAAGGACGGGTTTTTTGTTTTTCGAACTTTGCGGGGTGTAAGAAATAAAGCGATAGGCGTCGCTCCAATAAAATCGGTTCTCATATGGTAAAACGAAAGGTTGGTTTTTATTATTGCTCAACGATGGTTTAGTGAGACGCTTTTCGTGAAGAACGAAAAAGGATAAAAATGTTCAAACCTGTTGAGAGCAAGGTAAATTTCCCGGAACTGGAGAAGCGCATCCTCACTTTCTGGAGGGAGAGGCGCATCTTTGAGAGGAGCGTTGAAGAGCGAAAAGAGGCGCCGCTCTTCGTCCTCTACGAGGGGCCGCCTACCGCCAATGCCAGCCCCGGGGTGCACCATGTACTGTCACGGGTGTTCAAGGATGTCATCCCCCGCTATAAGACGATGAAGGGATATTGCACCCCGCGTAAGGCAGGCTGGGATACCCATGGGCTTCCCGTGGAGCTCGAGATTGAGCGGGAGCTGGGTTTTTCCTCCAAGGCTGAGATCGAGGCCTACGGAGTTTCCCAATTTAACGCGCGTTGCCGGGAGAGTGTGTTTCGCTATCAGAGGGAGTGGGAGGAGGTGACCGAGCGCATCGGCTTCTGGCTCGATATGGAGCACCCGTATATAACATTGGACAATAGCTATATCGAGTCCTGCTGGTGGGTTATCAAGCAGCTATGGGAGAAGGGGCTGATCTATCAGGGCTACAAGGTCACCCCTC
>SOIC01000177.1 GCA_004377275.1 Dehalococcoidia bacterium | reverse complement strand
TCGAGACGGAAAGTGCAATACCACCCTTTTAGAAATAGCCATTTTTCAACCTCTCGCTATTTTTTCACTATTAATCTAAATTTTTCAAGTATGTGATCCAATAGGATATCTTACTCCTCTATGGGCCGCTCCTTTAGCGGCTTGAAGGTGATCCCCTCCTTTACCCCAGGAAGCGGCGCCACCGGCTCGGTGAGCAGGAATTCCCCCTTTATTATCCAATCCTTGAGCATATTGGCGATCTCCACCGCCCTGGGGTAGCTCGAGAGCGATGCGGTGGGCACCTCCTTCCCCTTCACCGATATCCGGCCGCTCTTTAGCTCGCCATAGCTTACTTCCCCCACGACGTCGGGGCTCATCTGCGGATACGACCCGCTGTAGTCCACGATGGCGGCGAAGATATCCTCGTCCTTTACCGCAGTGTAGCGTAATATCTCCTCGGAGAGGATGGGAATGGGTACCCCAATGCCCACGGTGAGTGTGCTGCCATAGCCGAGCATGCTGGTGCCCACCAGCCACCTGGGGTTCATCTGCTTCAGGTCGCCGATCACCGCCAGCGTCCCCGCCCCTCTTCTAGGCACCCCATCATCGGAGCGCAGCACATCGGGGTTATGCTGGGTGCCGTGCCAGGCGACATAGCCCATGCCGCCCCCGATGAAGATCCTCGTCCCGATGCCAATAGTCTTATAGTAAGGGTCATTGAGCAGAGGAGAGAGTTGCCCCGCCGAGCAGTAGTTAGCATTGCCCAGTTTCGGCTTGAGTACCCCCATATAGGTATAGATGGTCTTGTCTGAGAGGTTCACCGCCACATTATAGTTCTGGTAGGCATTCCTGACGTTGAAGAGCACCGCCTCATTGAGGTCTTTTATATTTATCCAGGTTTCCAATCTTTTCCTTGGATAGCAATCTGTGCCGTAGGCGGAGACCACCAGCCTCACATCCTTCCCCGCTACCAGCTCCTCAATGACATGCCCGCCGCCATAGTTGAAGGGGCCAGGATGAATTCTGTTTCTGGGATCGTCATCGGGGATAGCGGTAGCGCCCAGAAAGACGTCTACCGCGGCAATCCCGGTATAGACAGGAACATCGTTGAGGTAGGCCCTTCCGCCACCCACCTTTATCCTTGGCTTGGAGTGCCCCAGGTTGAAGTAGGCGCCCGATGAGCACATAGGACCAAAAGTGCCCGTGGTCACCACGTCCACCTCGCGGGCAGCCCTCTCCACACCCTTCTTCGCCACCAGGCCGATGACCTCCTCGGCAGTCACCACTACCGCCTGGCCCCTGCCAATCTTTTCATTTATCTCCGCGATGGTTTTTATCAATTCTTCCTCCCAAATTATCAATAATTATCCGTGAGCCATGCCAGGATCGTCACCCCGCTTCTCTGGGGTTTCGTCATCCTTCTGAATCCTGAGGGATTCCTCAAGACGCCGCAGGCGCTCAGCCAGCCCAGACTGCTCGGCAATGATAAGCCTGAGTGCATCATTAACCGGGTCAGGCAATCTGCCATGTTCCAGAGCCTCCGCTGGCTCCCCACGCTCCGTCACCGCGCGCCCGGGGATCCCCACCACGGTTGCCCCAGGGGGCACGGACTGCACCACCACCGAGCCGGCGCCGACCCTGGCCCCATCCCCAATGGTAATTGCGCCCAGTAATGTGGCCCCCGCTCCAACAACCACGTTGTTACCGAGGGTGGGGTGGCGCTTCCGCTTCTCATGGGTGGTCCCCCCTAGGACCACACCCTGATACAGCAGCACATCATCGCCGATCTCCGAGGTCTCCCCGATGACCACTCCCATGCCATGGTCGATGAAGAACCTCCTGCCGATGGCAGCTCCGGGGTGAATCTCGATCCCGGTCCAGAAGCGGCTTAATTGGGAGAGCAACCGGCCGGCGAGGCGGAGTCTATGCCGCCAGAGGAAATGGGCGACCCGATGAAGCCATAGGGCATGCAGCCCTGGATAGCAGCAGATGACCTCCAGGTGGTTTCTCGCCGCCGGGTCTTTATCAAGAACCGTCTTCAGGTCCTCCCCAAGTATACCTAAGGGATTAGGCAACTTCATTACCTCCAAAAAGTCCGGTGCTCAGATAGCGCTCCCCGCTATCGGGCAGGATCACTACGATGAGCCTGTCCTTGTTTTCCCTTCTTTTCGCCACATCTATTGCAGCCCAGGTTGCCGCTCCCGACGAGATGCCCGCCAGTATCCCCTCCTCCCTGGCCAACCTCTGTGCCATTACAGCCGCATCTTCATCGGTGACCGAAATGATTTCATCAATGAGCGCCAAGTTAAGAACCTCAGGGACAAATCCTGCGCCGATGCCCTGAATCTGGTGGGAGCCAGCCTTCCCCCCGGAGAGTACTGGCGAGGCAGCCGGCTCCACAGCGATAGCCCGAAAGGTCGGCTTTCTCTGCTTGATGACCTCAGCTACCCCGGTGATCGTCCCACCGGTGCCCACGCCGGCAACTAAAATGTCCACCCGCCCCTCAGTATCCTTCCAGATCTCCTCGGCAGTGGTCTCGCGATGAACCCGTGGGTTGGCGGGATTTCTGAACTGCTGGGGCATATAGGAATCGGGGATACTTTTCACCAGTCGCTCCGCCTCCCTGATCGCCCCGCTCATTCCCGCGGCTCCCGGTGTCAACACCAACTCAGCCCCCAAGGCCTTAAGCAGCCTCCGCCGCTCCCGGGACATCGTGTCGGGCATAGTGAGGATCAATCGATAGCCCCTGGCGGCGCAGACAAAGGCCAGGGCGATCCCGGTATTGCCACTGGTTGGCTCGATGATAACAGTGCCATCTTTTATCGCGCCTTCCCCTTCGGCGGCATTAATCATCGAGACCCCGATCCTGTCCTTGACGCTGGCAAGGGGGCTGAAGGACTCCAGTTTCGCCACCAATTCCGCCCCCAAACCCCGGCCTATCCTGCTCAGCCTGACAAGTGGGGTATTTCCCACCAGCCAGGTAATATCATCCGCAATGTCTGGCATTTATCCTCCCACCGAAGATAGATTATCATTTTAGCCCATACATCGCGTAGTATCAAGCCTTAAGCATTACCTATTAGTCCCGATCTCGCTCAGAAAACCTCTAAACCCTTTGCTTTACGTCATTCTGAGAAGGCTAGCGACCACAGAATAGGAACATAGAATCCCCATATTCTCATAGGTATGGATAGTGTCACCAATCTTATTGTACCAGTACTCGTCCTTGCGAAAAAACCGAAAACAACATAAACTAATGGTATCCAGAGGAGGTGGTCATATGTTAGAGGTGGAAGATTTAACTGTAGAGGTTGGAGGCAGAGAGATAATTCATGACGTCAGCTTCAATATCGACATTGGGGAAACCCTAGCTCTCTTCGGCCCCAATGGCAGTGGCAAGACTACCCTGCTTATGGCGATAATGGGCTTCCCCCGCTATGAGGTAACCAGGGGGCGCATCCTCTTCAATCGAGAGGACATAACCCATTTGCCGGTGGATGAGCGTTCCCGGATGGGTATCGGCATCCTCTTCCAGCGTCCCCCGGTAGTGCGCGGCGTGAAGATGAGGGAGATGGTGCGGGCTTGCCTCGGCGGCAGGGAAGACGGCGCCGTTATCGAGCAACTGGCTCAGCAGGCAAATATGGTTGAGCTCCTCGACCGAGAGGTGAACTATGGTTTTTCTGGCGGCGAGGTTAAGCGCTCGGAGCTACTCCAGCTAATCGCCCAGAGCCCGGAATTCGTCCTGCTCGATGAGCCCGATTCCGGGGTCGACCTGGTGAACATCTCACTAGTTGGGGAGATGATTAACGATCTCTTGCAGAAGGACCGGATGCGCAATAGAACCAGCTCCGGCCTGATCATCACCCACACCGGACACATCCTGGACTATGTCAGTGTTGACCGGGCCTGTGTCCTGCTCAATGGCGGCATCTGGTGTCGAGGAAATCCGCGGGAGATTCTGACCAGCATAAAAAGTCACGGCTATGAGGGCTGTGCCGTATGTCAGAAATAACACGCTCTAAGGCAACTGGGGAAAGGGCGCAAAAGGTCCAGGGAAAAACAGCTCCTCCGGCGGATGACATCGATCTCGATGCCTACACCAGTGTAGCGGAGGAACATCCTTATCAAGAAGACCCCTCTCGCCTTCCGCCTCAAGCCAAGGAGCGCATCCTGGAGTCGGGGGTGACACTGGATAACCTGGCGCAGCGCTCCGGCACCTTCCTCCAGATCGACCACTCGGTAATCCATTCAAAAGCGCAGCAGGGGGGGCTGGAGGTGATGAGCAGCCTGGAGGCGCTAGAGAAATACCCCTGGCTCTCGGATTACTGGTGGCAGGCGGTATCTGCCGATGCCGATAAGTTCACCGCCGAGGCAGAGCGCAACCAACATCATGGCTATTTCATCCGGTCACTTCCCGGCACAAAGGCTATACAGCCGGTTCAAGCGTGTCTTTACCTCGCCCAGCATGGATTGGCCCAGAACGTGCACAATGTCATCATCGCTGAGGAGGACTCAGAGCTTCATATCATTACCGGCTGTGCCACCGCGAAGATGGAAAGGGAGGGCCTTCACATCGGGATTTCCGAGTTCTATGTGAAGAAAGGGGCCAAGGTTACCTTCACCATGATCCACAATTGGGCGCCCAAGATGGCGGTGCGCCCCCGCAGCGGGATAATCATTGAAGAGGGCAGTGTGTTCTTAAGCAATTATGTCTGCCTCAAGCCAGTGCGCACCCTGCAGATGTATCCCACGGCGCGGTGTGTGGGGGAGAATGCCCTGGTGCGGTTCAACAGCGTCCTCGTTGCCGCTCCAGGAACAACAATGGATGTCGGCTCCAGGGCGATCCTAGGGGCCAGGGGAAGCAGGGCAGAGATCGTGTCGCGGGTGATCACCACCGGGGGGAGCATCATCGCCCGGGGTCACCTGGTGGGGCAGGTCGCCGATGTTAAGGGACATCTGGAGTGCCGGGGGCTGATCCTGTCGGAGAAGGGAACAATCCACGCCATCCCTGAGCTTGAGGGATTGGTAGAAGGGGTGGACCTATCTCACGAGGCTGCGGTGGGCAAGATTGCGGAGGAAGAGATAGAGTACCTCATGGCGCGGGGCCTATCCAGGGACGAGGCGGTCGCAGTTATCGTCAGAGGATTTTTAAGCGTTGACATCGAGGGGCTGCCGCCAGAGCTCAGCGCTCAGATGCAGCGCGCCATCGATATGAGCGAGCAGGAACTGCTGTAATCTTCGGCCTGCCTTCGCCCCGCCTTAAAGACCTCCCTGAGCGCCACGGGCTGCCGGTTACGGAAAGAAGCTTCAGAACGGGTACCGCTTTTCCTGATTGACCTGCTACCCGTTATACTATATCCTAGTGATGCCATGCCCGAAAAGCTCGGAAAAATGATTGTCGGTGTCGATTTAGGTGGCAGCAAGATAAATGCTATCCTATCAGACTCCTCCGGCAACATTAAGAAGCAAGACTTGAGAGATTCTCGAGCACACGAGGGGCCCGACGCGGTCATAAAGCGGATCATCGAGTCCATCAAGCAAGTTGCTACTCGGGCGGACATTGCTGGCATCGGAATTGGTGCTGCCGGTGCCTGCGATGTCGCAACCGGCGTGATCACCCTCTCCCCAAACCTGCCAGGGTGGTATAACATCCCCTTAAAAGACATCATCCAGCGGGAGTTCGACCTTCCCGTCTACCTGGAAAATGATGCCACTGCCGCTGCATTAGGTGAGCACTGTTTTGGTGGAGGGGTGGGCATTGACAATCTCATCTATATATGCGTGGGCACCGGGATCGGTGGTGGCATACTTATAGATGGTCAGCTTTACCACGGCGCATCGGGCAGCGCTGGCGAGATCGGGCACATGACCATCGATATCAACGGACCCCGCTGCCCCTGTGGCAACTCCGGCTGCTGGGAGACCCTGGCCTCCGGGACCGCCCTGGCCAGGGAGGCGGTGAAGCGAATCGAGGCTGGCGCCCGGACCAGCATATTGAATTTCGCTGATGGACAGCTGGAAAAGGTTAGCGCGCATCGCGTTTACCTTGCGACACGGGAGGGCGACCGTCTGGCGAATGAATTGATATCGCAGACCGCCCATTATCTGGGGGTAGGGCTGGTTAATATCGTCAATATCTTCAACCCCCAGCTCATCCTGATCGGAGGTGGCCTATCTAGAATGGGCCAGCTGCTTCTCGAACCGGCCACTAAAGTGGTAAGGGAGCGCGCCTATAAGCTACCAGCCAGAGCTGTTCGTATAGAACTGGCCCGACTAGGTGCCGATGCCGAGGCCCTAGGCGCAGCGGCCCTAGTGCTAGAATCTAGCTGAGCTAGGCTATGGCCCCTGATTCGCGCAATTCCGCAATACCGTCCCTGGTGTAGCCCAGGCTCATCATAATCTCATCGGTATGCTGGCCCGGCTTGGGGGCGATGCTCCTCACCACACCGGGGGTCTCCGAGAGCTTTATGCCGATGCCCACCTGCTTAACCTTGCCCAGCGTGGGGTGGTCGATCTCCACCACCATCTTGCGGTGAACCACCTGAGGGTCTTCGAAGACCTCGTCCACAGCATACACCGGGGCCACGCAGACGTCCTTTTGCCGCAGGAGCTCGACCCACTCATCCCTGGTCTTGGTGCCGAAGATCTCACAGAACTCGGCGCTAATCTCATCCCACTTGGTCGCATCCCATTCGCAAGGAAGGAGGTCCTCGCGACCGAGCAATTCACATAGATTGGCGTAGAACCAGGGTTCCAGGGCAGCGATGCTCACATACTTACCATCTTTTGTTTCATAGATCCCATAGAATGGTGCCCCACCGATCACGAGTAGGTCCCCCCGGCCAGGCACCCGCCCGGTGTCGAAGTAGCCGGCAGCCTCGCCGTGCATCAGCGAAACTATGCCGTCAGTCATGGAGCTGTCCACATGCTGTCCCCTTCCAGTGCGCTCACGGGCTATAAGGGCCATCGTTATCCCCAGGGCGGCCTGCATGCCCCCCCCCGAATAATCGCCGATCAGATTGAGCGTCATTACGGGGGGGCCGCCGCGGGGGCCGATCATACTCTGGGCGCCAGCCGTCGATAGGTAGTTGATGTCATGCCCGGGAAGCTGTGCATAGGGGCCATCCTGACCATAGCCGGTAATGGAACAAAGGATTATCCTTGGATTTATCTTACTGATAGTATCGTAATCCGCGCCCAGACGTTTCAATACCCCGGGGCGGAACTCCTCAATAACGACATCGGCCTCCTTAATAAGCTTATAAAATACCTCGCGCGCCTCATCCATCTTCAGGTTCAACACGATGCTGCGCTTGTTCCGCCCCTCGGCATTAAATGCCCGTCGCCTTTCCTCCACCTCGGCGTCCATCGCTTCGATTGTCTGGGCGGCGCGCCCGCCGCCGGCCTCGATCTTGATCACATCGGCCCCCATATCAGCGAGGAGCATGGTGCAGTAGGGCCCCGGCCCCAGCCTGGTGAGGTCGATGATCTTGATCCCGTCTAATGCCATTGTCATATTCATCCCTCCTTATTTCGCCCAAATCCTAAGAACAGAAGTGAGGCAGATTTCAAGCGAGGCTAACCCAATATCTCCCGTACCGCCGCCACTATGCGGGGCAGGGCCTCCCCCGCCTTTTCCACAATGGAAAAATCGGCGATTTGAGGGAAGTAGCTCCCAGTGGCGTTGATCTCGATCACCTTAGCACCGGCCCCCTTGGCATAACCGGGAAGCAAAGCGGCTGGGGTAACCACCCCCGATGTACCCACCGCCAGCATCACACCGCAGGTCTGAGCGGCATGCTCCGCCTGTGGAAAATCCTGGACCGGCTCTCCGAAATGCACCACGTCGAATCGGGTCATCCCGCCACACCGGCACTTCGGCATTAGCTGGGCAAGCTCTAAGCTATCCTGCTCGTTGATCTCAGCCAGCCGCTGAACCATTGCGGGGAGATCCTCCCCCTTCTTCAGCTTGAAGGTCCGACCGCAGGTCAGGCATCGCAGCCGGTAGAGATTTCCATGGACCTCGATGACTGTCGTGTTTCCCGCCTCCCAGTGAAGATTGTCAATGTTCTGGGTGATCACTGAGCTGAGGATACCCATCCGCTCCAGCTCCGCCAGGGCGAGGTGGCCTGGATTGGGTCTGGCCCTCTCTAACGTGTCGACCATCTCCCGAAAAAACGCTCGACCCTCCTCGGTTATCTTGCCCAGCGTGGCGACCCCATCGCTGCCCAATTTATCCGGGTCGTAGCGGTCCCACAGCCCACCGGGGTCTCTAAAGGTGGGAATCCCGCTCTCGGCGGAGATGCCCGACCCGGTGAAAGCCACCAGGTTCCTGGCACTGGCGATAATGGATGCTACCTGATGAAGCTGCTCTATCATTTCTCCTCCAATAGACTTAACAGTTCCCGCTTGAGCGCCCCCAGCCTTTCGTTGAACTGAGAGTGAAGCTCCTGGGAAATCGTTTCCCAGGTTTCGCTAGCCTTCAGGTTAATCGCCCCCACAGCGCTTCCCGAGATCCTTAATTGATGAAGTAGCTCCCTCTCCCCCTTCTCGATTCGTTCTTTTTCCCCTTCGTATTCTTGTTCCTGCACATCCTGAAACTCCCCCAGGAGGCTCTTTATCCTTTCATTTATCTCCCCGATTCGCCCCTTCCCCTTTAAGGTGAGTAACCCATTCAGGGCTTTTCCGCTTATTTCGTAACTTGCCAAATCGATCGCCGCCACCAGTCTCGATAGCGCAGCCCCCATCACTATGGCCTGTTCATCGATACTGTATCTCCTCACCTCCTCCTTAAGGATCCGCCTATCGCCATGTCCCAGGTATCGCTCCGCGAGTGCCCGCCCAATGGGGGCGTATTCCGCCTCATTACGCTCCCTCATCTCCTCAGGGGAAAGCTTCCCCAGCCTCTCGGCCTTTTCCAGCGCCTTCTCAAAGGCGCTCTTCATCTCACTCACAACAGTCCTCGTCCCGTAAGTATTCTAGCCTCCTGCAAGTAGCCTATATTATAGAGCCTAAGCCTGCCAATATAAAGACCCCGACTCGATTGAATATGCGCGAAAGTATAGTTTGTCAGGATGTATATTGACAAAATGCAGATTATACGGTAATATATGATAAACATTGGAAAAACGGAAAATCATAATATCAGTTTTTCCGCATAATCCCAAAAAACCGAGGAGAATCTCTAATGATAGTCGAAACTGTTAAGGTGACACGCCGCGGTCAGGTGACATTGCCAGCATCTTTGCGCAACGCTGCACAAATCGAGGAGGGAGACTACATCCAATTTATTATTGATGGTACAACCATAAACTTAATTGTGAAGAAACTCATAGACAAAAGCCAGACCTACTTTTGGACGAGGGAGTGGCAGGAGGGTGAGCGTGAGGCAGACGAGGATATACGAGCTGGGCGGCTGAAGACTTTTGACTCGGTGGATGAGCTGATTGCGGAACTTAAGTCATAGAAACTCAGGATGAAGGTAGCCCGAACAGATCGATTCAAGAAGGCGTATAAGAAATTGACCGACGAAGAGAGGAAAGCGGCCGATAAGGCCCTTTCTCTTTTGGTCAACAATTTAGGACACCCAGGCCTTCAGGCCAGGAAAATAGAAGGTACACGAGGCATATGGGAGGCCAGGGCTACTAGATCGATCCGTTTATCATTTGAACTAAGAGATAACACTTTGATCCTGCGCAATATCGGTAATCACGATAAGGTACTTAAAAATCCATAAGACAATTTATCTATATTCCGCCTGGAGTCGCGAAGATGAGACTACTGGAAAATCTATACTGCTACATCTGGACAGGAAAGGGCAATAATTGTAATAGCTACCTTTTTGCCCATGTGCTGCGCGGCGACAGACCCCATGTCCTCATCGATCCGGGACATGTGGTCAATGAGCTTAACGAGCGCTGTCTGGACCAATTGCTCAGCGTTATGGGGAGAGACGGCCTGAAACCCGAGGATGTAGGTCTGATCATCAATACCCATTCCCACCCCGACCACTGCGAGGCAAATGAGGCCCTGGTGGCCAGGAGCAGGGCAAGGCCAGGTAAGCCAAGCCAGGCTCTCGTCGCCCTCCACCAGGATGAAGATGGGTATCGACGGGAGATGGCGGAGATCATGGCTAAGATGCTGGGACAGCAGGTGGGATTCGAGCCGAATTTTTTCCTTAAAGAGGGCGACCTAAGTCTGGGCAAGGAGAACAAGCTAAACCTCAAGATTCTCCATACCCCAGGTCACTCTCCAGGCTCCATAAGCCTTTACTGGCCCGATAACCGGGTGCTGATCACCGGAGATGTCCTATTTTATGGCGGGATAGGAAGGACGGATCTGCCCGGCGGGGATAGCAAGCTGCTCAAGCGGAGCATCGAGAGGCTATCGGAACTGGATATCGAGTACCTGCTCCCCGGTCACTGCACCCAATTCGGCACAATGATCAAAGGCCGAGATAATGTAAGGCAGAACTTCGCCTCTGTTAGATTAAGTTACTTCCCCATGCTATAATTGGGCAACGGTTGCGCAACCAAAAATGGAAGCGATTAGACTTGATAGTGAGCCAAAGCTTAGGAATCCCTTCATGCTGGCGGCATGGCCCGGTATGGGGGGCGTGGCGATCATCGCTGCACGGTATTTGACGGAGAAATGGGGCGCGAAGGAATTCGGCAGCATCGCGCCCGAAGGCTTCTTCGACCTGAGCGGCGTGCTTATCGAGGATAATACGGTAAGAGATTTAGAATTCCCGGAGAACAAATTCTATCTCTCAAGGAGTCGCGGGAGAAGGGACTGGATAATATTTATAGGCGAGGCTCAGCCCCTCATGAATGGGTACAGGCTGGCTAATCTGGTGTTAGATGTCGCCCAAAAATTTGGGGTTAAAAAGCTATACACCTTTGCTGCTGCTCCCACACATATCTACCACACTAAAAAACCGAGGGTGTTAGCGGTGGCCACAATGCCCAAATTGATCCGAGGGTTGGAGAAATATGATGTAACCCTACTTAAGCAGGGGAGCATCAGTGGCCTGAACGGGCTCCTTTTGGGTGCAGCCAAGCAGAGAAACATCCCTGGCATTTGCCTATTGGGCGAGATACCGATTTACACCACCCACATCGCAAATCCCAGGTCCGCCAAAGCGGTGCTCCAGGTACTCGCTCAAATGTCGAATTTGGAAATCGACCTGACCGATATCGATCGCTGGGTCAAGGAAACCGGCGAGGAAATAGAGGAAAAGATCTATCAGCTCAAGGAGTCCTTTGGGGAAGAGGCTAAAGAGCTCATCGATTATTTTGCGCGGTTAGCCGAGCAGACTAGCGAGGAGGAGCTTGGGCCGGAATACAAGACTGAGGAGCTTCTTAAGGAGATAGAGCGATTTCTCAAGGACAAAGGGGAGCAAAAAGGGGGCAACTAACTTAAGTGGATGGCATAGGGTGTAGGTACTAAGTAAACAATTTCTAAGTGAACCAATGTCATAACCACTCGACTGCCATTTCGATTAGGGAGAATCTTTCAGGTCTATTCCCGTAGCTTGACTGTTGCGTGGACATATCCGTGAAAGAGCTGGACTTTTCTATTCTGATTTGCGCCTTTGAAATACATGCTCTTTAACAAATCACCAGTTACGTTTTCCACTTGAGAAAACCCTCTCTGGGAAAGAAATCCCTCAACGGTTCCCTCCTCTATCCCGAATATAATATGCTCACCTCTTCGTTCAATCTGTTCGAGTATTTCCTTAGCCCCTTCCAGCTCACAAGTTCCGTCTACAACTGATTGAAAGGCGTAGTCGAGGATGATGGAACTACCTTCTCCTGAGTTCTTTGCTATAAAAGCCAGGGTCTCGTCCACGGCCTCTGCCGTCAAGTATGGAGTCACACCTTCCCAGATGAACAAAGTCTTCAAGTTATTATCGTAGCCGCTTTCAAACAACCTTTTGTCGAGCTTCTCCTTATCAAAATCGATGGGGACATAGACGACATGGTCTGGTAGAGAACCGAGTATACTCTTGACCTTCTCTATCTTCACCTTTTGAGTGGAGGGATGGTCTGCTTCAAAGACCTTGACCTTTCCTTTGAGTTCCTCAAACCTGTATGCTCTGGAATCGTAGCCAGCTCCCAAGATGACCAACTGCTCAATGCCGTCTTCAATGCAGGCTTTCAGACAGTCGTCGATGTATCTAGTGCGGGCCACCACGTGACCAGTCAAACCAGGAACTATCCGGTCAGTATACCAGATTGCAATCTTTGTCAGGAGTCGACTCTTAGCGAGAAGACTGTATACACCGTCCAGAAAACGTTTTGCATAAGGGTCATAACACACCCGCTCGCCCTCAGATCTCATCGACTCGGCAGCCCTGTAGGCGGCAGTCCCTGCCGCAGTTCGACTTGCTTTCTCCTCTTTCATGATTGCTCTACATCAACTTCCTTTTGAGTTCTCGCCCATGATGTGACTTATATAGGTTCCAATCCCCTCCTCATAATTGCTATGCCTACACTCCTCGGGAAAATCCTCATGAGATATGGCACTAATCTGTACTGCAAACCAGGAATAGCAATTACTTTACCTTTCTTTAAAGCTTGATAGCCTACTTTAGCAACTGTAGAAGCATCCATCATCTTCATCTTTGCTCCTCTACAGTTCTCCATATTTGCTCTTTCATAGAATAATGTTTCTGTTACACCTGGGCAGAGACATGTAACGCTAACTGGGGTTCCTTTTAGTTCATTTGCTAGTGCTTCAGAGAAATGCAAGACATATGATTTACTGGCGCAGTAAATTGACTCCAATGGTGCTGACACAAAACCGCATAAAGAAGCCACGTTTAGTATCCTACCTGATCCATCCTCCAACATCTTCTTTAGATATAGTTTGGTCAAGTATGTCAAGGAGGTAATGTTGACCTGAATCATTTCAGCTTCTTTCTGCCAATCATTTTCGGAGAACTGACCCCAAACGGTGAAGCCAGCGTTGTTGACAAGTACGTCTACACTAACGCCTTCCTTTTCAAGTTCGGAGAATATTTCCTGCGGAGCTTTGGAGTCAGACAAGTCCTTGATTAAAACCTTTACACTTGTTCCATATTTGTTCTCAATCTCCGTCTTTAACTCCTCGAGTTTATCCTGACTCCTTGCCACTACTACCAGGTTCTTACCGTCCTTTGCAAACAATTTTGCAAGCTCATAACCAATTCCGCTCGAAGCCCCCGTTACCAGGGCATATCTATCTTCTTTTCCTATCACAGTTACCCTCCTTCTGGAATGAACTAACTAAATTACAGAATCAGAGTTCTCCATGTTCCCTTGACTATGGTTACACTAGATTTTGCATTATTGCACCCCATCCTAGCACTATTCAACCATAACTAGGTGCTGGCTACAAAGGAGATCCTCATTGGTTGTTCTCCCCAAAGAATATCGTGTCCGCCTAGGTGGGCAAAAGGCTACCACGCTTTCTATGTGTTGTCAAGAGACAATGGTAGAGATTAAGGAGAAGATAGGAGGTATTCGTTTATTGGGGGTTATTCTGTCAGAATACGCTGGCTGCGCTTGGCCTCACCTGGCAAAGCCCGGCGTCGTTTGCGGCATTCCGCTACTACGTTTATAGTAGCATAAAATATTCTATGCCAAGCGATTATTCTAAGCTGTGCTTCCGAGGGAAGCGTGCGAAGATAGTAGAAATTAGCCAATCATCGCGGTCAAAGGCTTCAAGAAGTTTCTAGGCAGCCTTCCACATTTAGAACGCACACCAGTCTCATCGGGGGTGAGGGCAACCGTTGCGTGAATGTCCAGCTACTACACAAGTGAGTCCCGAGTATTGTTTCTTCATCTCGCTTCTCCCTTTTTAGCGGTGATGCCTAAAACTAGCCCGGCTATCGGGACGCCTCACTCGAGCTCCCGT
>SOIC01000199.1 GCA_004377275.1 Dehalococcoidia bacterium | reverse complement strand
TCCGCCTTACCCAGAGAGTCAACGATATTATCAACAAGGTGGTCTTGATCCACTTTGCTGAGTGAACGGTAGCGTTCGCCTGCCTGCTCGAAGTCATTAGTCAGGCTGATCTTTTGGCGCATCACATTTCCTTCGACAAGGTAGTCGCTGGTCGGGTAGGCAGGAGCCTCACTCGGCATACCTCCCGCGAGGGTGTTAGGCTCGTAGTTAACTGTTCCGCCACCGTAGGGCGCGTACTGCATGGCTCCGTCGCGCTGATTGTTGTTGACCGGCACCCGAGGCCGATTGATAGGGAGTTGTAGGTAATTGGGGCCTAGCCGATGCCGCTGAGTATCCGCGTAGGAGAAGACCCTGCCTTGTAAAAGTTTGTCGGCGGAGAACTCGATTCCTGGTATAATAGAGGCTGGACAGAAAGCGGCCTGCTCCACTTCGGCAAAGTAGTTTTCCGGATTGCGATTGAGCACCATCTTGCCCACCGGCATCAGCGGGAACTTGTCCTCGGGCCACGTCTTCGTGGGATCTAGCGGGTCGAAGCTCTGTTTCAACTCATCAGCTACATCCATGATCTGAACGTTAAGCTCGTACTCCACTGTTTTGCCGGAGGCGATGGTGTCGTAAAGATCGCGAGTGGCGATGTCAGGATCTTCCCCGGCCAGGCGAGTCGCTTCATGGCGGTCGATAGAGTGAACTCCCGCCTCTGGCTTCCAGTGATACTTTACGTAGACCTCCTTGCTCTTCGCATTCACCCACTTATAGGTATTGACACCAAATCCTTCCATCATCCGGTAGCTCTTGACCGTGCCCCTGTCGGAAAAAAGCCAAGTGATCATGTGGGTCGATTCGGGGCTCAAAGAGATAAAGTCCCAAAATCGACTGTTTGCGCTGGAGCTGGTGGGGATGTTTGTATCAGGAGCAGGCTTGAAGGCATGGACCATATCTGGAAACTTGATAGCGTCCCGGATAAAAAACACCGGAAGGTTATTCCCGACTAAATCATAGTTCCCTTCTTCAGTGTAGAACTTGACGGCAAAGCCCCTGGGGTCACGGGCTGTATCTGCTGACCCTCGTGCACCAACCACCGTCGAGAAACGGACGAAGACGTGCGTCTGCTTTGCCGGGTCCTGGAGGAAGTTAGCACAGGTATACTTCTCCATGCTCTTATACACCTGAAAGTAGCCGTGGGCTCCGGCGCCCTTGGCGTGAACTACACGCTCCGGGATTCTCTCGCGGTCAAAGTGCGCCAGCTTCTCAATAAGATGTACGTCTTGCAGTAAAACAGGTCCACGCTCACCCACTGTCAGTGAATTCTGGTTGTCGCTGACTGGAACCCCTTGATTCGTTGTAAGGTGTTTGTCTTTCCTTTTGTCTTTCATGACATCCCCCTTATTTCGCTAGTGATGGTTTCTATGCTCTATATACCTTTCGGTGAAATCATCTAAGCCGGCTGGGACGCTGCAGGAGGTGTAAAGACTCGCGTCGCCAGCTCTTTGTCCAGCATGAGCAGCGCATCGCCCTTTTTGCCCACCAGCTTCAGCTTGGCGATGATATCGTTGTCGTTGGCTTCCTCTTCGACCTGTTCGGTAACAAACCATTGCAGAAAGATGTTCGTAGCGTGATCCTTCTCCTTGATCGCCAGGTCGATGAGGTTGTTGATGCGCTTGGTAACGAACTGCTCGTGCTTCAGCGTTTTCTCGAACATGTTCAGGGGCGACTCGAACT
This sequence comes from Dehalococcoidia bacterium, assembly GCA_004377275.1. Classification (GTDB taxonomy): domain Bacteria; phylum Chloroflexota; class Dehalococcoidia; order E44-bin15; family E44-bin15; genus E29-bin15. The sequence goes on along the minus strand of SOIC01000199.1, from coordinate 2,729 downwards.
CCGTCGGCGGCGCATCGATAGACATGAGCTTTACCTGCCTGCCAAGGTCATTGATGTAGTCATAGAATTTCATGGCATGCATCATCTCTTCCTGATACTGCACCATGAACCAGTTGGCAAACCCCTTCAGCCCTATATGTGTGCTGTAGGCCGACATGGACATATACAGGTATGCCGAATAGATCTCCTTGTTTAGCTGATCATTCAGCGCCGCTGTCATTTTCTTGCTCAGCATATAAGTACCTCCACTTATTGTTTTTGTAGCTCCGCTCCCTTACCGGTAATTTAGTAACTTTCGCCCTTTTGCTCAGTGATACCTGCCACTACAATATCCCTAAGTCCTTCACTCAGAACCTAGCTAGTTAGACAACCTTCCTGAACCGCTCTGCGGGGGCACCGCAGATGGGGCACTGATCAGGGAGGGCACCATCTGAGACATAGCCGCAGACACCGCACACATAGTATTCAGTGTCCACATCGCCCAGCATGTGCTCTAGTGCCTTTTCATAGAGCTTAGCATGTCCCCGCTCCACGTCGCGGGAATAACTGAAGATCCTCGCCACGTGTGCATTAGCTTCCTGGTTCGCCTCCTTGATAAACTGTGGATAGGTGCTGCCGGCCAGATTCTCCCTTTCGAAGGCGGTCTCCAGGTTCTCCTGAGTTTCGGACACGCCGCCGAGGAGGCGAAGGTGATTAAATGCATGGACTCCCTCGGCCTCTGCGACGGCACGGAACAGTCTTGCCACCTGGCGATAGCTCTCCTCCTCGGCCTTCAGGGCGAAGGCGAGGTTCCTCTGGTGAGCCTGGGATTCAGCTACGAAGCCATCCTTGAGGTTTTTGAGGGTCTTCATCCCCTTTATACCCGGGACCTCATGGGGTACCAGCTTTTCCGCCTCCGCACCGCAGAGAGGGCAACGCTCAGGCTTATCGGTGGCAAGTTCTACACGGTGACAGTTGGTGCATTTCCACAAGGCGCTATCTACCTCCTTTTAAGTCCATTTTTCAGGTTAACCCGCCGGTGTTCGACACAGGCTCACCATTTATACCATATCTAAGGCTGTGAGCCTACAAGCTCATTCCCCTTGGGCGATAGCTCGTAGCCCTCACCCTTCTGGGTTACCAATTCTGCCGCCGCCAGCTCGCGCAGCCCACTTCTAACTCTGAAAAGGGGGAGGCCGGTGGCTTTGGCAACTTCCTCCGGGGATCTCAGTCCTGACTTCAGCGAACGGAGTAGTTTGATTCCAGATTCAGTGGGCTTGCCATCAGGGCTAATGCATGCCATGATATCACCTCTCTTGATTAGAGCTTCTTCATACAGAAATACCAGTCTTTACACTCATAGCCCTGCTTGAGCCTTTCCTCGGCCATCTCCTGAGTGTTTGGCGGAGGCACGACAACCATGTCACCCGGCTTCCAGTTGGCCGGTGTGGCTACTCCATGCTGATCGGTTGTCTGTAGTGCATCTAGCAGCCTCAAGATCTCCGCCATGTTCCTCCCGGTGGTAAGTGGGTAGTATATTATCGCTCTCACCACCTGCTTGGGATCGATGACGAACACACATCTCACTGTCGCGGTCTTACTCTCGCCCTCGTGGAGCATACCGTAGCTGAGGGAAACCTCCTTGTTGAGATCGGCAATGATGGGGAAGGGAATCTTTACCCCCATTTTCTCTTCCACGTTGCGCACCCAGGCAATGTGGGAGCTCACGCTGTCAACGCTCAAGCCCAACAACTCCACCCCGCGCTTTTGCAGTTCTTCATAAATCTCCGCAAACGCCATGAACTCTGTGGTGCATACCGGGGTGAAATCCGCAGGGTGGGAAAAGAGGATCAGCCAGCTGCCCTTGTAATCCTCAAGCTTAATCGTGCCCTGTGTAGTTACCGCCTCAAAGGCCGGTGCCGGATCACCGATTCGAGGTGGTCGAATTTCCTCTTGTAGCTCTTCCATTTCCTACCTCCCTTTCGAATTTCCTGCCGCTCTGGAGCAGTTTCATTGGATACTGGGTGCTCATTGCTGCCCTATTCCTTTTCTTAAGGTTCATCAATAGGAGTGCAGCAACTGCACTCGCAGGGGCTGCTGGTAGCGCAAGGCTCGCAGCAATAGACCACGCCCTCTGTTTCATAGCCAGTGCCGGCAATGTGACAGCCGCATGCTGGACATATCTGTTCCGCCATTTTCATTTACCTCCCTTTCTGGAATTAAATCACTCTTCGAGTTTTTGAAATTCGTCCTTACTGGCCCCGCAGACGGGACATTGCCAATCTTCAGGCAGTTCCTCGAATGGTGTCCCCGGCGCAATGCTTCCCTCGGGATCGCCTTTCTCGGGGTCATAAACGTAGCCACAAACGCTGCACTCATATTTTGCCACTTTGATACCTATCTCCTTTCTTTGCTCAATCCTTATGGTAGGAGGGAGCTGTTTTGGGGGTGGTGCCTCGCTTCACTTGATGATAATAGGCGTAGGTCATCGGCTCGCCTTCCCCGATGACTTCGGCGGCCACAAGCTCACCGATGAAGATGGTATGCGTTCCTACATCTACATGGTTAATCACTCTGGCTTCGAGGTAGGCCAGGGTGTGATCCAGAACGATGGGGGCTTTGGTCTCTCCCAGCTTGTAGGTAACGCCGTCAAGCTTGTCTACCTCTCTCCCTGATTTGAAGCCAAATCGTCCGATAAAACCTAAGGGGGTTTCTTGCTCCAGAATTGAAATGGTGAAGACCCCGCTATC
>SOIC01000126.1 GCA_004377275.1 Dehalococcoidia bacterium | reverse complement strand
CCCTTCGAAGGAGAGCTCCCCCTCCCGATAGCACATGAAGTTTCTGAGCGCAAGTCTAATGGGGATCATGTTTTGCCTCCTCTAAGGTCGGTGTTGCTAAAAGAATTTACATTATAAGCGATAGCTTTTACCCGCCTGTGGTATCTCGACCCTCGTACCGGGCGGAGCAACGAAAAGCTCCGGGTGCTCCGTATGGACCGGGAAAACCAGCTTCGGGTTTATCTCCTCGATCAGCCTTTTTATCTCCGCGCCTGAGGCATGGCCGGAGGCGTGAACCTGCTCATAGGGGTAAAGGCCAAAGTGCTTCAGCCAGTTCTCCACCCTTTCGAGTTCAATTTCTCCCTCCTCATCGAAGGGCTCGGTGATCGAGCGGATGTAGCATGAGCCGTCATCCGGCCGGATGTTTATCAGGTCAGTGAGGTCGAAGAAATCGACCCTGACGATGAAATCGCTCTGGTGGCGGTGGATATCATCGCAGGTGACCCTGTTGGGATAGCTTAAAAACTCACGCTCCCAGGCGCTGTAATCCTGCTCGACTATGTTTTGCGGATAGTGGGGCTTGTTGATTAACCCCCAGGTCTTCCTATCGATGTAGATAACGATGTTACCATCGCCCAGGGAAGGCGCGCCGGCGTCGGTGCCCTCCAGTCGCTTTAATAAATATGCCTGTTTCAGGCTGAGCGCCAGCTTTCGTCCGGTCATCTTAGCCACCTCATAGAAGCTTCTCAACCGCTCGATGTCCTTCCACGGATAGTTGGCGATGACCAGGTTCTTTGTCTGGTTCACCACTTTCGCCACCCTCTCCTGGACATCCTGCTCAGTGAGGCTTTCGGTTTCATCCTCATCCTTTTTAACGCGTGTCCCCTCGCAGATTAGGGCGATGGGCTGGGCCTCAGCGGCGCGCTTGACGAAATCTCTCGTCAGAGCGCCACCGTAGCCGTGGAACCTGATATCACCGGTATAGGCGATCACCCCCTGTGGTGTGTGAACTAAAAAGCCCAGCGCCCCGGGGATAGAGTGATTTACCGCCATCGCCTCAACAGTCAAATCGCCGACAACAACCCGCTCACCTGGCGCGAGCGCTCTGAAATCCCGTGCCACCTTCGTCTCTTCGCTCTTGGGTTTCATCATCCCTTCACCCGTTTTTTTTGGCCTCAACGTAAAGGTCTCCTTGAAGTTTAGGAATTCGTTGAACCCGCTGCTGGAGGTGTCCTCCAGGGATGCCAGGATGCGTTTCGTTACCTCAGAGGCGTAGATTGGGATATCCGAGCGTAGAAAGTGTATGTAGTTGGCATGGTCGGCATGGGCGTGGCTCAAGAAAACCCCATCGTAGGCGGCATCGGGCGAGGTCGGCATGTCAGCGTGGGCTAAATAATCTTGCCGGTAGAAGCCTGCCATATCTGTCACACCGGGCAGTAGGCCCATCTCAAGGAAATCAATCACGCCGTTATATTTTTTGGGTTGGAGGAATTCATCAAAATACAAGCCCGACTGTTTAAAACTCATGCCGAAGTCAAGCCAGATCCGTTTACCCCCATCCTCTAGGAGGATCTTGTTGCCGCCGATTTCCCCGACGCCGCCATGAAAGGTGAGCGAAGTCATAATAACCCCCGCCAGTAACTGTCTTTATTCTAGCACAACCGAGCCAGGAGCTTATAGCTTGATTAATAGCGCTACGCCAATTAGAATGGTGCTGGTCAGAGGTGACTCATGTTCCAGGTTTTATCAGAGAGGCTCGGGAGCGTTTTTAAGCGGCTGGGGAGCAAGGGCCGGCTCACCGAAAGGGATGTCGATGAGGCGCTCCGGGAGGTGAGGCTGGCGCTCCTGGAGGCTGACGTCAACTTTAGGGTGGTGAAGGAGTTTATCGCCACATTGCGGGAGCGCTCCATGGGTAACGAGGTGCTGGAGAGCCTCACCCCGGCGCAGCAGGTAATCAAGGTCGTTAATGAGGAGCTTACCTCCATTTTGGGGGGAGCTCCTAGCCACCTGGCGGCGGCTAGCCGCCCCCCGACGATAGTGATGCTCGTCGGGCTTCAGGGCTCGGGAAAAACAACTACCGCGGCTAAGCTGGCGCTGCACCTGAAGGGCTCAGGACAGCGTCCGCTGCTTGTTGCCGCCGATCTTCGCCGACCCGCCGCCATCGAGCAGCTTGTCACCCTGGGCAATGAGCTCGAGATCCCAGTTTATAGGGAGGATACCTCGGCAAAGCCTGTCTCTGTATGCACCCATGCCCTGAAGCGTGTCAGGGAGCTGGCTGCTACTTGGGTCATCGCCGACACCGGGGGGCGTCTCCACATCGATGAGGCCATGATGAAGGAGGCGGCGGAGATCAAGCGGGAACTCAAACCCGATGAGGTGCTTCTGGTGGTGGATGCGATGACTGGCCAGGATGCGGTGCGTGCCGCTGAGGAGTTCCATGCTAAATTGGGGCTCAGCGGTCTCATCCTCACCAAGATGGATGGCGATGCTCGGGGTGGGGCGGCCCTCTCCATCAAAGCGGTCACCGGGGTGCCGGTTAAGTTTATCGGAACCGGTGAGAAATTGGATGCCCTGGAAACCTTCTACCCTGACCGTTTGGCATCGCGCATCCTGGGAATGGGTGATCTGCTTACCCTAGTCGAAAGGGCTGAGAAAACCTTTGATGAGGAACGGGCAAAGAAACTTGAGAAAAAGGTGCGCCATGCCACCCTCGATCTGGAGGACTTTCTGGGGCAGCTCCACGAGATGCAGCAGATGGGGTCTTTGAGCCAATTGGTGGATATGATCCCCGGGCTCTCCTCCATTGCCCACCGTGCACCTGACGCGGTAGATGAGGGGAGACTAGAAAAGATCGAGGCGATCATTCTCTCCATGACCCCTCAGGAGCGGCGCAACCCGGAGATTATCGATGGGAGCAGGAGGCGCCGCATCGCCCAAGGCAGCGGCACCACGCCCCAGGAGATCAATCAACTCCTGAACCAGTTCCGCCAGACCCAAAAGCTAATGAAGCAGATGGCACAGGGGAAAAGCCTGAGGTCGATGCTTCAATGAAGGCTACTTTTTTACCAGCGTGATAGTGATCTCGCCGTGCTCGATATCGACCTCCTGTAGCTCCAAATGAAGATCATCCCATCGCTCCTCCAATGCGCGCTCTAGGGCAGTCATTACACTGTCAATTAATGCCTTGGGGATCGGAATTCTACCGAGGTTGAGGTGCCTAATTGTTATGTCAGGCTTTCCATCTTCAACCTCTATGTTGGCCTCAATAGCCACCTGCACATCGATACCCATATCGACCCGGGCAAAAGTCTGCACGATCCCATCACTGAAGTAGACCTGGATGTATTCCATCTCCACGGAGAGCTCTCCATCCCTGGCGAGCCGGTCCAGCTTTGAGGTAGCCTCCTCCTCAGTGAGCTTCAGGGTCAACTCTTCTCCTGCAGCGGCTTCATCGATCTCCTGCTCGAGCGCCTCGATCTTGTCGTCAAGAATTGTGGCCGCTTCATCGGTCGGCTTCACCCAGTTTGGCCAATCATCTATCGGTGCCGGACCAGTGACGAAATATCCCCCGATGCCAGCAATAAGGAGAAGGCCGGCGGAGATAGCGCCCACGGTGAGGAGAAAGGTTCTTATGAGGTTTTTGTTCAATTTATTCCAGGTAATCCTTGAGCTTCTTGGAGCGGCTGGGATGGCGTAGCTTCCTCAGTGCCTTGGCCTCGATCTGGCGAATGCGCTCTCTGGTGACCCCAAACTCGCGGCCCACCTCCTCCAGGGTGCGGCTCCGCCCATCCTCGAGCCCGAATCTCAGTTGCAGCACCCGGCGCTCGCGGGGATTGAGGGTGAAGAGCACTTCGTCGATCTGCTCCTTAAGAAGCTGGTGAGAGGCTGCATCGGGGGGTGGTAAGGCGCTGCTGTCCTCGATAAAGTCGCCGAGGTGGCTGTTCTCCTCTTCACCGATAGGGGTCTCCAGGGATACCGGCTCCTGGGATACCTTGATGATCTCCCTCACCTTCTCCGGAGTGACCTCCATCCCCATTCCGATCTCCTCACTGGTGGGCTCTCGTCCGTGCTCCTGAACCAGCCGGCGGCTAATGCGCAGCAGCTTATTGATGGTCTCCACCATATGGACCGGGATGCGGATGGTGCGCGCTTGGTCTGCAATGGACCTGGTAATCGCCTGCCTGATCCACCAGGTAGCGTATGTGCTGAATTTGTAGCCCTTTCGGTAGTCGAACTTCTCCACTGCCCTGATCAGCCCGATATTGCCCTCCTGAATCAGGTCAAGGAGCGACATCCCCCTGCCGATATACTTTTTAGCCACACTGACCACGAGGCGAAGGTTAGCCTCGGCAAGGTGACTTTCCGCCTTGGCCGCCTCAAGGGCGATCATCTCCAGGTGTGCCGCAAACTCCTTTTCTTTAGACTGGAGGGAGATAAGGAAATCGGGCTTAGCTAAGCAGTCGTTTAGCTCGATGATGGTTTTGCCCTCCATGGCCTCCAGTATGGCCGGTGGCAAGAGGCTGCTATTCAACGAGAGCTTCACCAGCGCTTGTCCTACAGTGACGATATCTTCGTCGGTCCGCTCGGCGATGGTCGCGAGCAATTGCTGGTCAATTGCATTGTCAACGGCACCACGAAACCTTGGGTCTGAGATCCTCTCTGCGAGACTCGCTGCGGGTGGCAGGTCAAGCTCCTCCTCTAGGAGAGCGATGAGCGAGGCGGACTGGCATAGCCGCTCTAACATGGTGATCATGATGTCAGTTGCTGAGGGTGGGGTGCCAAATCTGGCGAACCAATCATTCTTGATTTTGTTGATATGTCCATCCTGCTCCATCTTGCTTGCCAGGACCTTCTCATCGTTAGCATTTAGGAGGGATACATTGCCAATCTCCCGGAGGTACATGCGTACCGGGTCATCGATGACATCCTGTGCTTCCAGTTCCGGCACGTTTTCTTCCAGCGTTTTTCCTACCGCTGTCTCAGGTTCAATCTCATCCCCTGGTTCCTCCTCTTCCGCAGGTTCGGCAGCCTGTTGCTCCGGCCAGGCAGCGTGGGGTTTTACCTCCTCGCTCAATATAGCGCTGCCCGAGAAAGCGGCATACAGATCCGCCAGCGACTCCAGGGCGTGCTCCGGCCCGATATCGCTCTCTGAAGGTTCCACGCCCCGCTTCCGTTTTAGTAGCTTATCTATCTCTTCGTGTTCTCCCGAGGTCATTGTCGTACCCCTTTTCGTTCTCTCCTCGCTTTTTCAAACAGGTCTTTTAACCGGGTAGTTGGCTCTAAAGCCTTTTGAAGTAGCGTTTCCACCTGCTCTTTTATTACGTTTTTATCCCCCTCTGACTCCGCCTCTGAGAGGAGCAGCTCCTCCAGTGCCTTGAGCCTCCTCAGATGTTGCTCCCCCAGGCGGCGGGTACAGTCGGCGAGGGCGGTCTCCATTTCCCGCTCGCTTGCCGGGGGTATCACCCTGCTCATCAAGGCATCGAGGTGCTCCTGGAGGCTGACATCGAGGCCTTGGCGAATTCTCTCAAAGCCATCCGCATCGGTGGTATTTTGCCAGGCTAGGAAGAGCTCGCGATTTTCCGTTCCTTCGAAATAGTCGGTGGGAAGTGCCATGCCCCGCTCTCGCAGCCCCGGGTGCTGCAGCAAGAGCGCAAGGCAGTACTCCTCCAGTGGGTGGCTGGAGGCTTGGGTGGTGGGTAGCGATACCGCTTTCTTCGCTCGTTCCCTCGCGGTAGGTTTGAGCCGGGCTGCCTTACCGGCCAGTGTTTTTTCGTCCACCCCCACGAGCTGGCTAAGCCGTCTCAGATAAAGCTCCCGCTCGACACTGTCCGCGATTTCGGAAATACGGGGCAGGAGTTGTGCTACCGCCGCTGATTTCCCGTCCTCGTGGCTCAGGTCCAGTGTTGAGGTAACTGCCTTAAAGAAGTAGTCCATCAGGGGTGATGCTTCGTCAATTAGCCTGCGCCACTCCTCAGGGCACTCCCTGATCACCTCGTCGGGGTCCTTTCCCCGGGGCAGGAGGATGACCTTTAGGTTTCCTTGCAGCTTGGAGGTTGCTCCAAGCCAGTCTGGCATGGCGGCGATCCGCTCGCTGAAGACCTGCCTTGCCAGCTCCAGCCCACGAAGTGTCGCCTGATCGCCGGCGGCGTCGGCATCCAGAGCCAGGGCGAGGTTTCTGGTCAGCCGCTTGATGATGCCCACCTGCTTCTGGGTAAGGGAGGTGCCCATGGGGGCCACCACATTAGTCATGCCATACTGATGGGCGGCGAGCACATCCATGTAGCCTTCCACGATGATGGCCAGGCCATGCTCCCTGATCGCTCCCTTGGCGCGGTCGATCCCGTAAAGGAGGCCGCTCTTGTCGAAGATCGCCGTCTGGGAGGAGTTAAGGTACTTGGGGGTAGTCCCATCGAGGGCGCGGGCGCCAAAGCCAACTACCTTCCCCCCATCATTCCTGATGGGAATCATCAGGCGATTTCGAAACATGTCCCGGAAACCTCCGCCCTCCTTGGCGATGACCAAGCCTGCATTCACCAGCTCATCCCCCTTATAGCCCCTCCCCTCGAGGTGCTGGCATACCGCATCCCAGCTATCGGGGCTGAAGCCGAGCTCGAAACTATCGATTGTCTCTTTAGAGATGCCTCGCTCGCTGAGATGGCGTCGTGCGGTCTCAGCGGCTCTGGCGTTGAGCAGCAGATGATGATAATACTGAGCGGCAGCCTCGTTTATCGAGTATAACCTTTCCACCTCCTTGTCTATCGCCCTCTCTTTTTGCTTTGCGACCAAGGTTACCCCAGCCCGCTCGGCAAGGATTCGCAGCGCTGCGCCGAAGTCGATGCTCTCCTGTTTCATCATAAAGGAGAATATGTCGCCGCCTGTGCCGCAACTGCCGAAGCAGTGCCAGGTCCCCCGCTCCGGGAAGACGAAGAAAGAGGGGGTCTTCTCGGTGTGAAAGGGGCATAACGCCTTGAAATTATGCCCCGACTTCTGGAGGGTAACATAATCCGAGACGACATCCACGATGTCCAGCCTCTGTTTTACCTCATCGATAGCGCTCATTTTTTTCGTCTTGCTCGGTTGTTTAACCGATTCAATCCTGCTTGGTTAAATACCAGCCTTTCATTCATGCTCAGATGCGATAATCTCCTCCGCCATCCCCTGGGCATAATTATCGGTCATCCCGGCGATATAGTCCACCACCCTCCGTGCCACGCTCTCGTCGCGGAGCTTGTATTCCGTGGGCAATGCTTCATCGTTCTCGATTAAGTGCCGGTAAAGGAGGCGAACCACCTCCCTGGCTCGCTCTGCCTCATCCCTAGCTATATTATACACCCTTTCGAAGAGGAATTGGCGCAGGGTATTTGCCGCCTCCCGGGTCTCGGGGCTCATCCCGATGCAGGGCGGTTCACCCCCTGCCCCGGTAGCAGCCCAGGAGAAGTTGATGACATCTGAGACCAGGGTGTTGATCCTTTCGGAATGGGAGCGCCCCAGAAGGGCCACTGCCTGATGAGGAAGGTCATCCACGCTGATAATTCCTGCCCTCACCGCATCGCCGATGTCATGATTGATGTAGGCGATGATATCCGCAATCTTACAGACCTGACCCTCAAGCGTATCCACTGACCCCCATTCTGCGCCCAGAATGTCGGCCCCGGTCTTGGTGTGTTTAAGGATGCCGTCCTTTACCTCCCATGTCAGGTTGAGCCCCTGCCCATCCTTCTCCAAAACCTCCACTACCCTGAGGCTTTGCTCGTTATGACTGAACCCCTCGGGGTAAAGACTATTGAGCACCTCTTCGCCCACATGACCGAAGGGGGTGTGGCCCAGGTCGTGACCAAGGGCGATGGCCTCGGCGAGGTCCTCGTTCAGGTTCAGGGCACGAGCGATGGAGCGGGCGATCTGGGATACCTCCAGGGTATGGGTGAGCCTGGTTACATAGTGGTCGCCTAAAGGTGCGATAAAGACCTGCGTCTTATGCTTCAGGCGGCGGAACGCCTTACAATGGATGATGCGGTCACGGTCGCGCTGAAACTCCGTCCGCATGGGGCAGGGCTCCTCATCGCGCTGCCTGCCCCGGGACCGCTGGCTCTTTGCGGCATAAGGGGAAAGGAACTCCTCCCTTTCCTCAAGTCGCTGGCGGATATTGTGCTGAATAATAGATGGTGGTACTTTCATGATGGCCTTACTTGCCCTTCTATACCCTGGCCTGTCTTGCGCCGAGAAAATCCTCGAGCGTTAGGTCGTCGAAGCAGACACCATCGGTTTCCGAGGGGAGTTTACCTGTAGGACAGAGGCTAAAGCACTCCCGACAACTTGCGCATACCGTTGAAGCGATCTCGGGGTAGAACACCACCCGGCGCTCGGTGCCCCGCCCCACGAATCCAATAGCGTTTGCCTTCTTGATCTCGTTGCAGTAGCGCACACACAGGCCGCAGAGGATGCAATTGGTCTTTTCCGCTTCGAACCTGGGTTTCGCTACGCCATGTTGTTGTGCCAGGTCTTGTATTGTCTTCGCCGGAGAGGAGGCAAGCATTAGCTCCAGGAGCATCTTGCGAATCCTAATGACGCGCTGGGAGTCCGTCTTTACTACCAGGCCATCCTCCGCGGGGTAAACGCAGGCGGTTACCAGCTGCGTCCTTCCATTCTGCGATATTTCCACGGTACAGAGCCGGCAAGCGCCGTAGGGGGCCAGTTTCTCATGGTAGCAAAGAGTGGGGATATGGATTCCAGCATCACGGGCTGCTTCGAGGATAGTCATCCCCCCTTCTGCCCTTACCTCTCGATCATTGATGGTTAAAGTGACTTTTTTGACCTTTTTCATTGCTGCGTCCCTTTGGTGCGCTCCACCTTGGTTCCCTGAGGAGGCGCTGCAGGAACTGGCTCGCCGGAGAATATTAGTACCGCAGCGAAGCGTGGTGGACAGACCTCAAGGCATGTCCCGCATCTGGTGCACTTATCCTGGTCAATAACATGCACCAGGTTCTTATCCCCCGTGATCGCCCCCACCGGGCATTCTCTGAGGCAGCGGAGGCAGGCCTGACACCGCTCAGGCTGGATATAGTATGAAATAAGCGCTTTACAGACCCCGGCAGGGCAACGCCTCTCCTTGACATGGGCTTCATACTCATCCCTGAAGTACCTGATGGTGCTGAGCACCGGGTTGGGAGCTGTGGTACCAAGGGCGCAGAGGGAGGCGTCCCGCACCACCTCGGATAGCTCCTCCAGAAGCTCGATGTCCCCTGTCTGGCCTTGGCCGTCACAAATCCTATTCAGTATGTGGAGCATCTGCCTTATCCCCTCACGGCAGGGGATGCACTTGCCGCAGGACTCCTCAGCGAGGAAAGCTAGGAAATACCTGGCCACATCCACCATACAATTATCCTCGTCCATTACAATCATGCCGCCAGAGCCCATCATCGAGCCCACCTTGGTAAGCTCATCGAAATCCACCGGGATATCGAGAAGGCCTTCGGGGAGGCACCCCCCTGAGGGCCCCCCGGTCTGGACCGCCTTGAATTTCTTTCCCTGGCGAATGCCGCCCCCGATGTCGTATATGATCTCGCGGAGCGTCATCCCCATGGGCACTTCCACCAGCCCGGTATTGTTCACCTTGCCCACCAGGGAGAAAATCTTGGTCCCCTTGCTACCCGCGGTGCCGATGCTGGTAAACCAATCAGCGCCCTTGCTAATTATCAGGGGTACAGTGGCCCAGGTCTCCACATTATTCAGGTTGCTCGGCCTTTCCCAGATGCCGCTCACCGCGGTGCGGGTATACTTTGGCCGCGGCTCCCCTACCTTTCCTTCAAGAGCGGTCATCAAGGCACTGGATTCCCCGGAAACGAAGGCCCCGGCACCGCGGTGGGTGGTAACATCGAAATTGAAGCCAGAGCCGAGGATGTTTTTCCCCAGCAGCCCATACTCCCGCGCCTGATTCAGGGCAATGAAAAGGTTCTCTACAGCGAGCGGGTACTCCTGGCGTACATACACATAACCCTCATGAGAGCCAATGGCATAAGCGCCGATGATGAGGCCCTCCAGCACGCTATGGGGGTTGCCCTCAAGCAGGCTCCGGTCCATGTAGGCGCCGGGGTCACCTTCATCGGCATTGACAATCACGTACTTTATTTCCCCCGGGGCGTTACGGGTGGTCTCCCACTTTTTGCCGGTGGGGAAACCGCCGCCCCCCCTACCCCTCAGATTTGCCCGCTTTACCGTTTCCACTACCTCTTCAGGGCTCATCTCAAAGAGGGCCTTTGACAGGGCAGAATAGCCACCCAGGGCAATGTAATCATCGATGCTCTTGGGGTCGATGAGCCGATTATTGCCAAAGACAATCCGGCTCTGGTGCTTGTAGAAAGGTATCTCACCCTCATGTACTACCCTTTCCCCGTTGCTATCCTCATACAGCAATCGGTCAACCAACTCCTTCCCCACCAGGGTCGTGGAGATGATCTCAGGGATATCGTTTGGCTTAACTCCAAGATAGCAGACCTCCTCGGGGAAGATAACGACTATCGGCCCCCGCTCACAAAACCCGTGGCAGCCGGTGCGCCGGATGTCCACCTTACCTTTGAGGCCATTCCTTTCGATCTCGTTAACAAAGGCCGTGGCGGTCTTTTCGCTGGCGTAGGCGTGGCAGGCCGTGCCGGAGCAAATAGTAATGCAGGGTTTGGCGGGGTCTCTCCGGGATATTATCTGTTGCCTTGTTCTGTCTAGGTCAGCAGGCGATTTCAGTTGCGCCATGGTTCCTTATTAATCGCAGCTAGCGATGACCCTTTCGATTTCTTTCAAAGAGGGATTGCCGTGGTATTCGCCGTCAACTACTATCACCGGCCCAAGGGCACAGCAGCCCAGGCAGTTCACCGTGCTCAGGGTAAATTTCATGTCCGTGCTGGTTTCCCCTGGCTCAATATGTAGCGAATCTGTCACCCTGTCCAGAAGGCGAGGGGCGCCACGCACATGGCAGGCGGTACCCAGGCATACCGAGACGGCATGGCGACCCTGGGGGATCAGGCTGAAGGCCTTATAAAAGGTAGCTATGTGGTAAATCTGGTTAATCGGGATCCCCAACCTCTGGCTCAGCCTCGCCACCGCTGGCTTGGGAAGCCAGCGGTTCTCCCGCTGGATCTCAAGAAGCATCTGGATCAGGGTGCTTTTATCCGCCTGGTATTTAGCTATAATTTGGTCGATCTTACTCAGCTTCTGAGCCATCTTTCCTTTCACTGAAGTGGCTTTTTGGTATATACCGGCTGGTAAAGCTTGCGAGGGGAGCGTGCCTTCCGTCTCCACAGGGAGGGGCTGACCATTCTCCCTTCAGCCCTGGCTATTATCTCCCTGGTACTCTCGATGGCATCGGGGCTTACCGAGACCGAGGTAATCCCCCATTTTACCAGCTTCTTGGTGAGCTCAGGGTAGACCGAGGGCGCCTGTCCGCAGATAGAGGCAGTAATCCCTCTTCTGGCTGCGGCTCTAATCGCTTTCTTCAGAGCCAGCGTCACCGCCTCATTTCGCTCATCGAATACCTCTGCTAGCTTTGGGCTATCGCGATCGATCCCCAGGATGAGCTGAGTCAGGTCGTTGGAGCCAATGGAGATGCCATCGATACCCAAATCGATAAATTCATCGATGAGGAAGATATTGGAGGGCACCTCAACCATCATCCATATCTTGAAATCCTTGGAGGAGCTAAGACCCTCGTCCTTCAATGTACTCATCAAATGAGCCATCTCATCAACGGTTCTCACGAAGGGGATCATCACCCAGAGATTCTTATAATCCTCCCTCACCCGCTTGACCATCTCTATCTCCATCTTGAAGACATCGGCTTCCTGTACATAACGAGAGCACCCCCGGTAGCCAAGCATGGGATTCTCCTCGATATCCTCGTATTCCTCCCCCCCCTTGAGATTTCGATATTCATTGGTCTTAAAATCGGTAGTTCGATAGACCACCGGTCGAGGGTTAAAGGCCCTGGCGAAGGTAGTAACGCCCTCGGTGAGCTGCGCCACGAACTCTTGCCCCCTCCCCTGGCTGATCATATAGCGGGGGTGTTCCCCGATCTGGGCGATTATGAATTCGGCGCGAAGCAGCCCCACGCCATCGACATGGCGGCTGGCGACCCTTTCCGCCAGCTCTGGCTCAGCGAGATTCACGTAAACCTTTGTGTTCGTCCTGACGCGTGTCTTGGGTTCTAGCGTGGGGATATCGATCTTCTCCCTGACCAGCCGACCCTCAAAGACCTTCCCTACGGAGCCATCGACGGTGATGATTTGCTCCTGTTTCAGTACCTTGGTAGCATTCCCTGTCCCCACCACGCAGGGGATGCCCAGTTCTCTGCTTACGATTGCGGCGTGGCATGTCCGGCCCCCGCGATCGGTTGCAATGGCTGCCGCCCGCTTCATTGCGGGCACAAAGTCAGGGGTGGTCATTTCGGCGACCAGCACATCACCCACCAGGACCCTATCGATCTCGGAGGATTGGTGGATTAACCTTGTCGGTCCGGAGGCAATGCCCGGGCTGGCCGGGGAGCCGGTAAGCAAGAGCGTCTCTACCGTTCCCGTCACATCCTTTTTTTCCGTGATGTCCTTCATAGTGGTTACGGGGCGGGTTTGCACAATGAATATGTCCTCCCCCTCTTTAGCCCATTCGATGTCTTGGGGAAAAGCGTAGTGGTCTTCGATCCTTTTGCCGATCTTGGCCAGGGCGGTGATATCATCGTCGGAAAACTTCTGTTTCGCTTGCACCGCTTCGAGGACAGCCACTCTGGTATTAGCTTTCTCCAGGTCTTTGCCTCGCTTAGAATTGCGCACCAGTTGCCATTCTTGACGGGCGAGCTTCTTATCGCTGATCTCCAGCCCTTCTTTATCCACCACATATAGGTCAGGGGTTACCTCGCCGGAGACAATAGTTTCTCCCAGACCGTAGACCGCTTCAATAACTATCTTGCTGCGATCGTTGGTGATTGGGTCAAGGGTAAACATGACGCCCGAGGCCTCCGACTGTACCATTCGCTGCACCGGCACCGCAATGCCAACGGAGAAGTGGTCGAAGCCCTGATGGGCCCGGTAGAAGATGGCCCGCGGCTCGAAAAGGGAGGCCCAGCAGCCTTGCACTGCGGCGATAACCTCCTTTTCCCCTACTACATTGAGGAAGGTGCGCTGCTGGCCGGCGAAGGATGCCTCTGGCAGGTCTTCGGCGGTGGCTGATGAGCGCACCGCCACTGCCCCGCTGCCTAGCTTACCGTAGGCTTGGGCGATTTCCTGGGCGATCTCTTTGGGCATGGCAGCCGCATTGAGCAAGCTTTTAATTCTTGAGGCGACCTTTTGCAGTTTTTCGCTATCGTTGGTGTCTAAATCGGAGAGCAGCTTGCGAATAGTATCGGTGAGGTTTGATTTTTGGAGGAAATCGAAATAGCTCTGGGCGGTAACGATAAAGCCAGGTGGCACCGTAATACCGGCCTTGGTCATCTCCCCCAGGTTTGCCCCCTTCCCGCCGACCTGGGAAATGTCCTCTTTACCCACCTCCTCAAACCAGACGACCTTGCGTTCCTCATCCATAGAACCATCCTTCTCCCTTTTTTAGGGTTGGTAATCTGCTATTATACCACATAACGGCTCTTTCATGAACCTCCAGATAGCTACAAATGTCATGTTATGTTCTGGCTCCAGACGAGCTTATCGGGCTCGCTAACCAGCTTCTGCTCCTTGGCAAACAGGCGAATCTTAAGCAGGGTCATGTTAACCTCCGGGGTGAGGAAGACCCAATCCGGCGCTGAAGGGATCCAGTGGGGGGAATTGATCCGCGCCACCTTCAGCTCTTTGATATTCAGATAGATACCAAATTTTTGCGAATATTGTTGCTCCATGATCCGCTTCCTTTCTATCGCACCGCATCCTTGAGCAGCGCCATTACCTCCTCGATGGCCTCTTCGGGGGTGGAGGCTCCAGCGGTCACCCCGATA
>SOIC01000215.1 GCA_004377275.1 Dehalococcoidia bacterium | reverse complement strand
AAAGATCTCGATGGTGATATGACCTACACCGGCTCTCTTGCCGCGGGACACTACTTTCCTTGGGCACCCGAGCCAGACGGCTCGTGGGCAATTCTGTACTTCGACAGGATTGACTACGACGTCACTGTGGGCTCCGCCGGCCAGGTCGTGCAGTTCCATTACCTGCAATACGAGCACAAGAAGCTGAAGTAGAGCTGGTTTGGAAGGTGAGCCCTAGAGGAAGAAAAGCAGGGCCTAAGCGCCCTGCTTCTCCTTTTGTGTCGTGGCTTCAGGCGCTACCCACCCTCCAAAATTTTGGCGATTTCCACCTTCCCATATCGCTCCCACTCGCTGTAGACGCAGCCGCAATACTTCTGGTGATATAGATTTAGCTCCCTGGAGCGGCGGTGGCTCTCCCTGAATCCGGGCCTGAAATCCTCGTAGTAAAATTCCACCCCCTGCTCTTTGGCTACGGTTTCACCGACCGCTCGCAGCAGCTCATGCTTTTGATAGGGGCTGATGAGGAGGGTTGTGGTGAATGCACTGAACCCCTTCTCGCGGGCCACTGCGGCGGTCTTGGATAAGCGCAGTCTGAAGCAGTCGCCGCAGCGCTCCGCCTCATGCCCCACCACCGCTCGAAAGTAATCGATCATCTCGTAGCCCTCGGGGATGATGAGGGGTAGGTCTATGGCATGGGCGAGGGTCCGCATCGCTTCCAGGCGACTTTGGTGCTCGGTGAAGGGGTGAATGTTGGGGTTATACCAGAAGCAGGTTACCTGAAACCCCTCCTCCCTGAGCCGATTCACCGTGTAGGTGGCGCAGGGGCCGCAGCAGCAATGAAGTAGGATTTGGTTCATTCTTTCACACCTTGGCGCTTTGTACCTCGTAATGACATATGGAGTCCACCATCATTGCGAGCGAAGGGAAGCAATCTCACCTTTTCCCACCCGCCCTCCCTGAGATGTATATCTGAGGGAGGCCGACAGGTCGGCCGACACTTCGGCCTAAATCGGGGAGACCCCCACCCCCGATTATATCGGGGGACTCCTCTTTATAGCTACTCCGTAATGAAACCTATGGTGTAGCACGGATGTCTTCCCCTCCACATCACCCCCGAGATTGCTTCGTCCCCCGACAAGTCGGGGTCCTCGCAATGACAGGCGAAAAAAGCGAGCCGAGGTTCCGTTGTCATTGTGAGCGAAGCGAAGTAATCGCAACCTTAAGGTTTTATCGCGGACTTACGATAAAGTTAGTTCGCTCAGGGCGAAAAAAGGCCTAGCTGTGGTGGCTTCTTTTTATCGGGCAGTCCCAGGTGCTCATAGGCGTGGCGGGTCGCCACCCTTCCCCTGGGGGTGCGCTCCAGAAAGCCCAGTTGCAGTAGGTAGGGCTCATAAACATCCATAATGGTATCGGCCTCCTCGCTGATGGAGGCGGCGATGGTGTCCAGCCCTACCGGCCCGCCATCGAACTTCTGGATGATTGTCAGGAGCACCTTATGGTCCAGTTCATCCAGCCCTAGATGGTCCACCTCAAGCCTGGAGAGTGCCTCAAGGGCTACCTTTTCGGTGATCACCCCCTCAGCCATCACCTGGGCGTAGTCCCTGACCCTTCTGAGGAGGCGATTTGCCACCCTGGGTGTGCCTCGAGAGCGGCGCGCGATCTCCCTGATGCCGCCCTCCTGCGCCTCAATGCCAAGGATGCGCGCCGAGCGCTTAATAATCGCTGCAATGGCCTCCTCATCGTAGAAATCGAGGCGATAGACCACGCCGAACCTGTCCCTGAGCGGTGGGCTCAGCATGGCGAAGCGAGTGGTCGCCCCGATCAGGGTGAAGCGGGGCAGATTAAGGCGCAGGTTCCTTGCCCCTGGCCCCTTGCCCAGGATAATATCAAGTACAAAATCTTCCATCGTAGGATACAGTTTCTCCTCCACCACTCGATTAAGGCGGTGGATTTCGTCAATGAATAAGACATCATCCTCCTTGAGGCTGGTGATGATGGCGGCGATATCTCCGGTGCGCTCCACCGCGGGTCCTGAGGTGGTTCTGATGTTCACCCTCATCTCGGCAGCGATGATGTTGGCCAGCGTGGTCTTACCCAGTCCCGGGGGACCGTAGAGCAGGATATGATCCAAAGGCTCGCCTCTCCCCTGGGCGGCGGCGATGGCAATCTTTAGATTATCCTTTACCTTCTCCTGCCCTAGAAACTCGGCAAGACGCTTGGGGCGGAGGGTGGTCTCAAGGGAGACATCCTCCTCCTTGGGCTTCCCCGATACAATTCGCTCTGTGCTATCTTCTGAAGACATCGCTTTATTATAATAATTTAGCTAGTATTAATCAAACGGTTTCCAGATTGACACCTCTCTGAAGATGGGATAAACTCAACTTAGTAAATTCGCTCACAATCCCGAAGGGAGAGATGATATGCCGAGCAAGAGCAAACAGGAATGGCAGGATACTACGCTAGCTAAGTCGCTGCAGAAAGCCCCGCAGCGCCAGGAACGCTTCGAGATCAGCTCGGAAACAGAGGTTGAAACCCTGTATACCCCTGAGGATATCGCCGGGCGGGAATATAATGAGCTCCTTGGCTATCCTGGTGAGTATCCCTTCACCCGGGGCATCCAGCCTACCATGTATCGGGGAAGGCTTTGGACGATGAGGCAATACGCGGGATTTGCCTCGGCCGAGGAGTCCAATAAGCGCTATCGCTATCTACTGGAGCAGGGGCAGACCGGGTTAAGCATCGCCTTCGACCTCCCCACCCAGATCGGCTACGATTCCGACCACCCATTGGCTCAGGGTGAGATCGGGAAGGTCGGCGTCGCTATCGACACCCTCAGGGATATGGAGACACTGTTTCAGGATATTCCCCTGGATAAGGTGAGCACCTCAATGACGATAAACTCCACCGCCCCCGTCCTTCTTGCGATGTATATCGCCCTGGCCAAAAAGCAGGGGGTTGATCCGACGAAGCTCGATGGCACCATTCAGAACGACATCCTGAAGGAGTATATTGCCCGCGGGACCTATATCTTCCCGCCCCGCCCCTCGATGAGGTTGATCACCGATATCTTCAGATATTGCGGGGAGCATGTGCCGCGCTGGAACACCATCAGCATTAGCGGCTACCATATAAGGGAGGCCGGGGCCACCGCTGCTCAGGAGCTGGCCTTCACTCTGGCTAATGGCATCGCCTATGTTCAGGCAGCCATTGATGTGGGGCTTGATGTGGATACCTTCGCCGGCCGGCTTTCCTTCTTCTTTGCCAGCCACAACAACCTGTTTGAGGAGGTGGCCAAGTTCAGGGCAGCGCGCCGGTTGTGGGCCGGTATCATGAAGGAGCGCTTCGGTGCTCAGGAGCCCCGCTCCGGGATGCTTCGCTTTCATACTCAGACAGGAGGCTCTACCCTAACCGCACAGCAGCCGGATAATAATGTCATTCGGACCGCGATGCAGGCGCTGGCCGCCATCCTTGGGGGAACCCAGTCGCTTCATACCAACTCCCGCGACGAGGCCTATGCCACGCCCAGCGAGGAGGCGGTAACCATCGCACTGAGAACTCAGCAGGTCCTTGCCTATGAGAGCGGCGTTGCCGATAGCGTCGATCCGCTGGCTGGTTCATATCTGGTGGAATCGCTGACCAACAACCTGGAGGCTGAGGCGAGGGAATATATTGAGAGGATCGATAGCCTGGGTGGCGCTTTGACTGCCATCGAACAGGGATTCCCCCAGCGGGAGATTCAGGAAAGCTCATATCGCTATCAAAAGGGTATCGAGGCCGGGAATAAGGTCGTGGTGGGGGTTAACAAGTTCGTCTCCCCCTATCCCAAACCGACCGGGCTGCTTCGTCTCGACCCTGAGGTGGCCAAGAAGCAAATGGGGCGCCTGGCCCAGGTGAAGCGAGAGCGGGATAACACTGCAGTGAGCGCTGCACTGAAGCGGCTTGAAGAGGTTGCCCGGGGAACGGAGAACACCATGCCTGCTGTCCTGGAGTGCGTGGCGGCCTACGCCACTATTGGCGAGGTGTGCGATGTGCTGCGCGGCGTCTTCGGGGAGCAGCGAGAGTTCGCCTCAGTCTAGGTGTCGGTGAGGGTGTGCTGCTGGGGTGATTATCCTGAAGTGACTACGCTGCCCGTATTGTAACGGGCGAAAAGGGCGGGAAAAGATTGATGAAACTGGCCATAATGTAACGAACGAAAGGGGTGAAAAATGATTAAGCGGGTTGATCATATAGCGATTGCGGTTAATAGCGCCGATGATGCGCTGAGCGTCTTTGACAACCTCTTCGGGCTAAAGGCGGATCACATAGAAGAGCTCCCAGACCAAGGGGTTAAAGCGGCTATTGTGCGCGTGGGCGATACCAATATCGAGTTCATTGAGCCCACTGATCCAGAGGGGGGAGTCGCTAAATTCATTGAGAAGAAGGGAGAGGGATTTCATCATATCTGCGTTGAGGTGGACGACATCGATGCAGAGCTCATGTCC
>SOIC01000168.1 GCA_004377275.1 Dehalococcoidia bacterium | reverse complement strand
TAGCGACTTGGTCATCGAAGCACTCCACCATTCGGGCACAGGGCACCTGAAAGAAGTTGTGTCGGGCTATGCGCTCCAATGGATCACCCGCCCCGGATTCAATTAACTCTCCGAAGGACCGTTGTCCAAAGCAGACAATCTCCGCGACGGATAGAGCTCCTTGCTGTTCCATGCCTGCAATGTACTCTGGGTTGTCCAGTTCTCCGCCAGTAATGATGACCCGAGCCCTATAATTGTTATTCCCCTTGGCGTTCTTCAAATCAGCCAGCAAATCGTCCATTATGGTATTGAACTGATCCCGGGGCATAAGATGAGCTGCTATGGTGACGGTCAGCGCCTCTTCCCCGGTGATAGGCGGTGCATCCTTTTTGCGCATCTCGTAAAGTCTCTGGATTCGTTCCCTGGTGGTATTATGCAGGGTGATGGCTTCTTCCAGCTTCTGGTCGGTAATGGTCAATCCGAAATGGGCTTCTATCTCTGCCTTGAGCCGCTTCAGTTCATCGAGATACCAGGCGAAGAGCCTTTCCTTGGGGGCTCTGGGGACGGAAAGCATGCTGTAAAAGGGCAATTTCACTTTTTTAACGAAGAGGTCACCGGCGCGACGAATATGGTCACAGTTCTGTAACAGGACTACACCATCAAGAAAGTCGAACTCCCCTCGCAGTGCTAAACTGATGGTGTGACGGACAAAAGTGCATACTCGTGCGCTCATATAGGCATCGCCGTCAGAGCTGTCCTCACTCCCTGCCCCTCTAATGCGATAGGGCAGAAAGCCAGCAGCGGTAAAGATCTCCTCCGGTATGTAGGAGCAGTAATACCCCATGACCTTTCCACCCGCTTTGACCCATTCATCCAAATAAACGTTCCTCGGCCCCTTGATCACCTCTTGGAAGGTCTTCAGAATATCATTTTTCCCCACTGATTCTTCCTCCTCTCAGTTGTTTGCCAGAGGGGTTTGGCACATGGCCAAAGAGCTTTGATTTACAAAGGTAGATCGTAGTAGGCCCGGCAGACGTCGAAGCGACCTAGTTGAGCCCCACCCTCCCAGAGCTGGATGATCTTGCAGTCCCGCCAGTATTTCTCCACATCGCAGTCTCTGACATAGCCGTAGCTCCCCATCAGCTCCATCGCCCGGTTGGTGACCATCACCGCCACATCCGCTGCATAGACCTTGGCGATGCTGGCCATGGAGAGTTGCTCCGGGGAGTGAATTGCCCCGTACTCCTGGGGATGATCGAAACGATAGGCACCAGAGAGATAGGCCATGCGTGCGGTTTCGATGCCGATAGCCATATCGGCCAGCATGCCGGCACAGATGGAATGGTCTCGGATCGGCTTGGCCACCTTTCCCACCGCCCGACCGCCGGTGAAATCCAGGACACTCTCAAAGGCACCCTGTGCGTTACCTACAGACATCGCCGCGCTGGCAAGTCTGCCTATGGTCAGATTGGCGTGGAAATATCTGGCATCCTCACCCGGCCCGGCCAGCCTAAATCCCTTGGGGACGCGAACATCTTCCAAATAGGTTGTCGTGTTCCGGTCGGCGGCCATGCCCGCCTTCTTCTCAAACTTGCCAAACGAAAGTCCTTCGGCATCCCCCGGGACGTAGATCAGGGCTATCCCGTCATCGCCCAGGCCGGGGTCGGTGGTGCAAACCATAAGGTATGCATCGGCAATGCCGGAGTTGGTGGCCCAGATTTTCTGCCCGTTTAAGACCCACTGGTCGCCATCCAGCACCGCTCTGGTGGAGATCCTGCGTCCCTGCATCCCCGGGTTTTCGATGTCACACCCGCCTCCCCCAGATGATCCACCAGGTTCCGTCATATTGAAGCACCCGATTTTGAGTTCATCGCCGCAGAAAATGGGGCCAAAGTAGTCCAGTACAGCCTCATTCTTGGCCCATATGGCAGGCATAAAGGGCCAGAGGCAACAGGCAAGAGCAACCGCGATGCCGGAATCGCCACGAGCGATCTCCTCCAGGGGTAGCCCCAGGGTTACCGCTGAGTGCATATCGGATCCGCCGTACTTTTCCGGAAAGATGGCCTTAGTGAAACCCAGGTTGGCCAGCCCCTGTAAGATTTGCCTCACGATCACATGATCCTCATCTCCATCGATTTGTTGTCGCACCGGCATGATCTGATCATTGACGAAATCCCTCACCATATCCCGGAGGAGAAGATCTTCGTCCTTGCAAATTGCTTCCAGTACCTTATGTTGATACACTGCTCCCCTCCTGTTCTTGATGCCCCGATAAGCTACCTACAAATGCGAAAGTAATTCCACCAACCCATTCTTATCAACCCAAATCTTTTCTCTAGGCAGAGTTCAGTTTGGTATTATTCATAGCAAATTCTCTCTCATTCTGCACGTAGGCACGGATGGTCTGTGAGGCCATTTCCCCATTTTTTTCCTCAACGTATCGGGCGGTACGTTCAAAAAAGACCACGTTATTCCTGAGGTCTTCAATCCGCCGGGATAGAGAGGCAAATTGAGCCCGGCGCGTATTTGGCTCCAAATCTTTCAGCATTTGGTCCAGCAAGGGGTTTTTAGCTGCCCTTTGTCCTATTGAGGCGTATTCGAAAATGGCATCGTAATACCCAGAAGCATCTCCTCTTGCCGCACAATCTTCAATCTTCTTCACAGAGCGACGAATTTGGGCCAGATCTTTCTCGGTTCTATTCTCAGCTGCTCGTCTGGCTACTAGTGAATATAGTTCATATAGAATATCGTAGAGCCATTCGATATGCTCCGATGAAATTTCTGTGACTTTAGCTCCGCGGCGAGGTATCAGCTTCACCAATCGTTTTCTCTCCAGAATGCGCAATGCCTCCCGGATAGGGCCTCTACTGACACCTAATTCCTCCGCCAGTCTTGCCTCCAGAATCCTCTCTCCGGGTTCCATTTCTCCACGGATTATTTGGGCACTAAGATACTCAGCTATTTGTTCATCGAGGTTGTTTGATGCCTTGAAGGTCACTTTTAAACCCCCATAGTTTTGTTTTAACGTTCGAATTATTATATATATGATTTTTAATATTTTGTCAATAGTTTATTGTCAACAACATAATGTTGGCAAATAAATCCTTCCAGACTCAGCACCTATAGTTGCAGGTCGTTCTACTTAAAAGTGAGCCCTACCCTCTGAAACCCATATATGTAGAATAAAGAATTCGTTTTCTATCGGCACGTCCATATCGGGTTTAGGTGACATGGTACCTTCAGGCGAAACTACTATCGCTGTAAATTCCGAGGAACGTTATAACCCCGACTGCTGGGCACCCATACTAGCGATGAATTGGTGGAGGTAGCCCACCCTAATACTATGCAGCGGTCTTCACAAGAATCTTGGACCCAATACCGCGCTGTCAGGCCTTCGGCGGTATACCGCTCATGGCGTATTCCGCTAGGGCGGTGATGGTCAGGCTGGGGTTGACGCCCGGGTTGGCAGGCTTGATTGACCCATCCACCACGTAGAGGCTGGGGTAATTGTACACCTGGCAATCCAGTTTAATCACCCTCTATTTTGTATCTCGCCCGAAAGGACAACCACCCATGTGATACGCTGAAGCCTCCATGTCAAGTAGACTCTCGCTGATCGAAGCGCCGGCGATTGCGTTTGTCTTTGTGGCAAAATCGCGCGTTATAAGGCGCGGGTTCGGTGTTACACCTAGCATACGGCTGGGGGTTTCATAGTGCGGGCCTAAGATGTTCTTCCAGTCAGCCAGATTCTTCCAGGAAGGGTTTTCAAACAGGCGGTCGTCTGGAACCTCCAGCACGTTGGCGTAGCCACGGCTGCCTCGCCCCACGCCAGCACCCTGCAGGATGATTCTGCACTTCAAGAAACTCATTTGCAAAATGCCAAAACAGCGAAGTGTCGGCAGCCACAGTTACTTCCGTATCTTCACGTTAGTGGTGGCGAAGTCCTCGTCGCGGTAGCGTTTGCCCCGCTCCAGCACCAACACACGGTAGCCTTTCTCCGTAAGGCGCATTGCCGAGACACTGCCGCCAAAGCCGGACCCGATGACCACGTGGTCAAGATATCTTCTGGCTGTTTGCCTATAGCAGCGATAAGAACTAACCTCTGCTAGGTCAAAGTCCCTTAGAAAATATGGCTTTTTGCTAACAGGTGTACCTTCCCACCTCTATGATACCGTCAGCGATATCCCTGCGAAGCTGAACGCCGTTTATGGGAGTGAACTGAGATACCTTCCTCAATGTCATAAGTTGACTATCAAGCGCGTCTCCGGTCTCCATCGCAGCCAGTATCTGCCGGGCATAGCCCCTTATTCTAACCATAGCATCGTTTGAATAGAGCCGCACCATGTCTATCTTCATTCTTGACCGCTGCTCCCCTGAAGACTCAATGGACTTGAGAGCTCTCAGAAGACCGCTCTCCACAGCATATATCTCCTGGGCAATGTCGGACAGCAGTCCCAGGATCTCCTGCTCCTCCTCTAAGGCCATTCCGTACTTCTGCGCTGCGCCACCACACAGGAACAGGAATATCTTCTTAGCCCTCTCGACTAGCCTGCGCTGGTATCCCAGGGGGCCATCGCCCGAACTGGGTGAGAGCGGCTCCATTGCTGGCACCTCCTCTCTCACCTTCTCCGCCACAGGTAAAAGGGGTATCTCGTTCTTCAAAGCCTTCCTCATTAGCTGTCCAATGATGAGGAGCCGATTTATCTCATTTGTCCCTTCGAATATCCTGAATATTCGGTTATCTCGATAGATCCTTTCCACCGGGTAGTCCTCGCAATACCCGTAGCCGCCGTATATCTGAACCGCCTCATCGGCCACATAGTCTAACATTTCCGAGCAGTAGACCTTATTGATGGAGCACTCAACCACGTACTCAAATATGCTGTTTGCACTTTGCCGGCCACTGTCCTCGGCAGTCCGGTCCACGGTGGCAAAGATATTATCAATGAGCCCGCCGGTCCGATAGACCATGCTCTCGGCCATATATAACCTTGTCGCCATCTCGGCGATCTTGTGTTTTATCAGCCCAAACTGACATATTGGCTTACCGAACTGCACCCTTTCCTTGGAGTATCCCACACTGCTCTCCATGGCCAGCTTGGCTACCCCTACAGATCCCGCGCCTAATTTGAACCTGCCGAGGTTGAGGATGTTGAAGGCCACTATATGTCCCCTTCCGATTTCATAGAGGACATTCTCAACCGGCACCTTGGCACCGTCGAGGAATATGCTGCACGTGGAGGAGCCGCGAAGCCCCATCTTCTTCTCCTCCGCCCCGAATGATATCCCCTCGAAGTCCCTCTCCAATATGAAGGCAGTCATCTTGTCACCATCGATCTTGGCATATGTGAAGATGACGTCGGCAAAGCCACCGTTGGTGACATACTGCTTGGTGCCACTGAGCATATAGTATTTGCCATCCGGCGAGAGAACCGCCGTGGTTTGTATTGACATAGCGTCTGTGCCCGCCCCCGGCTCTGTAAGCGCATAAGCTCCGAGCTTTTCACCCGTTGCCAGAGCGGGAAGGTACTTCTCCTTCTGGGCCTTGTTGCCAAAGAAGACTAGCGGCATTGAGCCTATCCCGGTGTGGTCATTTAGGCCTAAGCCCCAGGAGCCTGACAGCGCCGAGTACTCGCAGACAAGCAGGGAGGCTATATGGTCTAGTTCGGAACCGCCGTATTCCTCCTCGATATCCACCCCCAGAAACCCCAGTTCCCCCGCCTGCAGCATCAGCCGGCGGGTTAGGTCCCAGTCCTTATGCTCCAATGCATCAATATGGGGCACCACCTCATTCTTGATAAAACTTTCGAGGGTTTTGATTATCATGAGGTGCTCTTCGCTGAAGTCCTCAGGGGTGAACACATCTCCGGCAGGCACCTCTTCCATGAAAAATGAGCTGCCCTTTCTAATCGTTTTCTCCACCATGGCTTCCTCCTGTCTTATTCTCCCATTTCTTATGTACCTACTTCCCCTATGCAATCTACGGTGCGCATAGTGACTAGGCAGAGCCCTGTTCTTTTACACCACTATAGCGATGATAGACCCTTTTTTAGCTAACTGTCAAGGTGTTGTATTCGTCGGTACTGCTCGGATGTGGTTGACGATATAAGCAACGAATATCATACTTACTCTGAAGGGGGTAAGTATGAAGATACCAAGGGAGTTTCGGAGACGTGCTGAGAAAACAATCGTTAAGGTGATTAGGGAAGTGGTAGATTATTTACCTCCTGAAAAGTGCAAATTCTGCGGTTCTAGGCGGATAGTGCGCTATGGTCATTGGCAGAATATGCAACGCTGGTGGTGTAAGGACTGTAAGCGCAAATTTGCCGATAACGATGCGCCACCCAAGATGAAAACCCCCACAGTTCAAATAGCTTCGGCCTTAAGCATGTTCTACGGGTGAGAAACGTGGGCTGAAGCCAGCTGCGGAGCTTGTTTTTTTCTTTCTTTCAGTATACTATTAAGTAGCAGAAATACGTTATCTGGGAGTGAAATATGGGAAACAATTCAACCAACTATGGAAAACGGGAACTCTGGGCACTGTTAAGTCAAGCTGCTAACGCATTGAGCAGAGCCGCGGACAATGAATTGAGACCAGTTGGCATTACAATGATGCAGGCTGCGGTCCTGTTCTTCGTGAAAAACTCCAAAGCGCCAGCAACCCCTGCTGAGATATCGCGCTGGCTGTTTCGAGAGCCACATACAGTGTCCCAGCTACTGATCCGCATGGAGCGGCAAGGCCTGATAAGAAAAGCAAAGGACCTGGAAAAGAAAAACCTGGTAAGAGTCACATTGACAGAAAAGGGTGAGGAAGCTTTCCAACACCAGACTGAGATGAGGGTCATTGGCAAGATCCTGTCTTCCCTCTCCCCGGAAGAGTGTGACAAACTTGGGGCGTGTCTAAAAAAACTAAGAGATGAGGCGATTAAAGAACTCGACGCTAGACCACGCCGATTGCCCTTCCCCTAAGCCTATATTGCCTCTTATCTATCGACTTAACGTATCATTAAGGCGTTACCCCTCGCCCGGCCCCTCGATAGAAACATAGGGCTGATCGGTTCTAATTGCACAGGCAAATCTTTACAACTTCTAACACCTAGGTCTCCACACCCAGTGACCGGTGCTAGTATATCTAGGCATTAGACAAACTTTACTTTTCTAGACCAAACTGCTCAACTACGGCTTAGAAAATCCAAGACTTCTTTATTAAATCTGCCCCTCATTTCCATAAAAAATGCATGCGACCCACCCTCAACCTTGACCAACTCGGCATCAGGTATCCTATTTGCCAGCACTTCTGAGGAGTGAACCGGCATGAGTTTATCTCCCGTTCCCACGATCACCAGTGTTGGGGCTTTGATCTGTTGTAGCCTGTCCAGTGTGCTGTAAGCCGCAGCAGCCTCCAATTGTCCGCTAATAGCCTTTACCTCCCCAAATCTAAGGTAAATTTTAGCCAGGGGCAAGAGAAGCACTTTGAATAGCTTCCGGTTATAAGATAACGAAATTACCGCACTCATCACTTTTAACATATCTGCACTTCTGAGATCTGTAATTTCTGCTTCGGAGGAACCGTCACCAAGACCCATGGCTTCTATGACACTCTCATCAGTAGCCCCGGTCTCAGCAGCAGTGCACGCCAGGATGAGCTTCCTCACCCTCTCTGGATAATTAATAGCTATCTCTTGGGCAATCATTCCCCCCAAAGAGATCCCCAGTACGTGAGCTTTATCAACTCCAAGGTAGTCCAGCAAAGCGATAGTATCATCCGCCATCGTCCTGACGGTGTAGGATCCGCCGGGTTTATCACTTTTCCCCACACCCCTGTTGTCGAAGGTAATCACCCGGTAGTACTTACCAAAAGCACGGGTTTGGAAAATCCAAGCTGAACGAGGTCCACCAAGTCCCTGTATTAGAACCAGGGGCTCACCCTGCCCGTGGACTGCATAATCGATATTGACCTCATTCACCTTCGCTTTGGGCATTTTTGATCACCTCCACGGTCAAATTGGGCGACTTAACCGCCTTCCATCCGGGGTTCCCCACATACTAAATGCAGCCTGTTAAGCCACGCTGTCCTGTCCCTGGAGTAAATTAGCACTTTCTATATTCTGAAAGGGGTGTTTTAGATTCAACGCCCTGTGCATACTTTTATCACCTGCTAGTAGCTTTGTCAATACCGGCGGCTCAACCTTAACCTGGAAGGGGATACTAGTAATCGGGCGGCAGCTCACTATCATGGGAATCCAAGTGTGACTTTTTAAATGAATGAATGATAGCAACTAGCCGCTGGGTGTAAGAGCAAGGAATAACAAGACAGCGCATTGTGCAGATAGTAGTGCCGCGACCCCCCGTGTCGCAAGGCGTACTTTTTGGTCTGACAGGCGTTCCAGAGAAGATAAACCAATTGCGCCCCTTAAATCGTATTTAAAAAGGCAAAGAGGCGTGAAAAAAGAGGTCTTAAAGCGCTAGTGTCCGCTGAGCTGGGCAAGGCACTGATTCTCTTGCCTGCTGACATAGACCTCGGTTGGCAAGCCCTCTTGCCTCTGCCGTGGAGGCTCGCCTTGACAGGCACCCCCAAAATATAGTAACCTACGTATGTTAGGATGCTTGCATCCGGTTTATAACTTAAGCCACTAGCATAGATGCATAACCTCCGCACCTATGATTTCCTCCCTCTAGCCCTCCGAAGTACCTGCAGCTTTCCTCTGCCAACCCGCCCCATAATATTCCCACATTGCTGGCTACAGTCTGCTAGCCACAGTCCAATAGTGGCTCTGTAGCGACCGCTCACGGGAAGGTAGCTCGTGAGCCCAATGAGAATGGCGTCCTCGAGGGTGTTGTGGGACGTCGGCCGATACGGTGCTTGAGGAAAAAACATCTTGTTATCTGATGCTGATTGATGTTTGACCGATAGCAGGAATTGCAGGAATAAGGGCAAGCGGGACCGATCATGACGGTAGCGAGGTGAAGTTTCATGGTTAAAGCAACAACGAAGAGCTTCGAGATAGAGATAGATAAGGGTAATGTGTACCGCAGTCTGGGTTACGGGAATGGTCGCGGCCCCTCCTCATCCATATCATCGTTGATAGATGAGGAGATTGAGGAAGCCTATGGTTTCATCCATCCATCCTGCTCATACCAGCTCATGGATATAAAGCGGATCCGTCGCCCTCGGGTTACCCTGGAGAACAGCATAACGATATCCATAACCAGTGAAGTATTGAGCTGGGTGCTCTACCCCTGTCAGCAGGCCGTTATATTTGTGTCTAGCATTGGCCATGGCCTGGAGGAGAGGGTATCACAGCTAATGAAGGAAGGGCAGATACTGAAGCCCACCATCCTCGATACCATAGGCTCGGAGGCAGCTGAGAAGACGGCCTGCCATCTTCAGGAAATGGTTCGAGATCTTGCCACCTCGAATGGCGCTGAGATAACGCTGCGCTATAGCCCAGGCTATTGTGACTGGGATATCACCCAACAGAGGATTCTTTTTGAGATCATGGATTCGGCTCCAATGGGGGTGAGTCTCAACAAGGAATGCCTGATGATGCCACGCAAATCGCTCTCTGGCATCATTGGCCTGGGATGGGGCGAGAAGCGCCGCCTCCGGCTTTCGCCCTGCCGGTTCTGCACCAAGCAGGATTGTAAAAACAGGAGGTGATTTGGCCAGGAAGGGACTGGAGGGCGGCAGCTATAAACCGCTATCTGAGGATGATATAGCCCAGATCCATGACACCTCGATGAGGGTGTTTGAGGATGTGGGCTTTCAGATTAATTCGGACAAGGCTCTTACCTTCTTCCAAGATGCCGGGGCGGCGGTCGATGGCCGCATTGTGAGACTGCCTAGAGAGGCAGTCATGGAGCTTGTCGCTCGGGCACACTCAGAGGTCACCCTTTACGGTCGCTACCCGGAGCACCACATAACCCTGGGTGGGACGCGGGTATACGCGGGCACCGGGGGTACTGCTCTTAATGTCATCGACACGGCATCGGGAGAAAGACGGCAGGCTACCCTCTACGACCTGAAGCGCATCACCAAGCTCGTCGATGGCCTGGAAAACATCCACTTCTTCCTGCTGCCCACCTATCCCAACGACGTCCCGGCGGCGAATGTGGATGTCAACCGTTTCTTTGCCGGACTGGACAACACCGCCAAGCATGTAATGGGAGGGGTTTACACCCCGCAGGGCATAAAGCAGGTAATCCGAATGGCGGAGATCATCGCTGGCTCGGCGGACAGGCTGTGCCAGGAGCCCCTGATCTC
This sequence comes from Dehalococcoidia bacterium, assembly GCA_004377275.1. GTDB lineage: Bacteria > Chloroflexota > Dehalococcoidia > E44-bin15 > E44-bin15 > E29-bin15. The sequence continues at coordinate 3,797 of SOIC01000168.1, read as the reverse complement.
CATGATTGTATGCGCCATCAGCCCGCTGAAAATAGATCGGATCTATGGGGATATGATTGTGACCATTGCCCAGGCCGGCATCCCCATAGCGCTCCCCGCGGAGCCCTTATGTGGTGCTACCTCCCCGGTGACCCTGGCCGGCAATCTCGTGATCCAGAACGTAGATTCTCTCACCGAGGTTTGCCTCACCCAGCTGGTGAATCCCGGCACCCCGGTGATCTACGGCTCAGTGTCCTCCAGCGCCGATCTACGCGACCTGAAATACATCGCCGGTGCCATCGAGATGGGATTATTGAACGCTGCCGGCGCTCAGCTGGCTCAGTTCTATCGTCTCCCCTTCTACGCCACCGCTGGCATGTCCGATGCCAAGACCATTGATGCCCAGTGCGGCTATGAGTCAGCGCTCTCCAGCCTGCTCTGTGCCCTAGGCGGGGCTAACTTCATCCACGATGCCGCCGGCCTACTCGACTTCGCCCTTAGCGTGAGCTACGAGAAGTATGTAGTGGACAACGAGATCATCGGGATGGTGATGAGAGCAGTGGAGGGTATAAAGGTGGACGAGGATACGCTAGCCTTTGACCTCATTAAAGAAGTAGGGCCAGGGGGAAACTTCGTTTCCGCCAAGCATACCAGAAAATATATGCGCACCGAGCATTACCAGCCCACCCTTAGCGATAGGGATCATCTGGAGGAATGGCAGGCCAAAGGCAAACGGGACACGTACGCCCGTGCCAGAAACAGGGTTGAGGAGATCCTCGCCGCTCCAGGTTACCGGCTTCCCGATGAAGTAAGGCAACGGATAATCAACGAGATACCAGGGATCATAGAATGAGGCATTATGATTATAATCGGTGAGAATATAAACGCCACCACTAAGCGGGTAGCAGAGGCAATCGTTAACAAGGACGCTACCTTCATCCGGGAGCTGGCCCGCCAGCAGGCAGATGCCGGGTCCGACTATTTGGATGTGAACGCTGGAACGGGTCGCGGCGTGGAGCAGGAGATCGTAGACATCAAGTGGGCTATAGACACGATTCAGGAAGCGACCGATGTACCCTTGTGTTTAGACAGCTCCGACCCCCAGGTGCTACTGGCCGCAATGGCACATTATAATGGCACCGAAGCCATGATCAACTCAGTTAATGCAGATCCTAAAAAGCTGGAACCACTCGGGCGTCTGGCATCAGAGCGCCAGGCATCGCTTGTAGCTCTGGTCATGAGAGAAGGAGGTATACCCAACACTGTCGAGGAGCGGCTGGCTGCCAGTGAACTGATAATGACGCACCTGGCCCGGCTGGGTGTGAGGGAGGATCAGGTCTTTTTTGATCCCCTGCTGCTTCCCATTTCGGTGGACACCGACCAGGGACTGGTTACGCTAAAGACTATCGAGCAGATTAAATCCCGTCATCCATCTGCCAAGACGGTACTGGGGCTCAGTAACGTTTCCTTTGGGCTGCCTAACAGGGGTATAGTGAACCGGGCCTTCCTGCTAATGGCAGCCTCTGCGGGACTCGATGCCGCGATCCTGGACCCCCTTGACGCAAAGATGATGAGCTTCGTCAGGGTTGCCGACATGCTTACCGGAAAAGATGCCTCATGCAGAAAGTATATCCGGGCTTATAGGAAAGGGAAGCTAATAGAATAGCGCACGATATAATTTGAAAAATGAGTTCGGCTAATAGAAAAGGTTTAAAAAAATCTCCACATAAGGAAATCGATGCCGGGGCGCGTGCAAGGCCTCTAGATATTCATCCCGCCCTGGTAGTCATAGATATGCAGAATGGCTTTTGCACACAAGGAGGTTCTTACCAGAGATTCGGCGGCGAAGTAGATAAATACAGGATCATTATCCCAAATGTGAAAAAGGTCATAGATGCCTGTCATGAACTCCACATACCCGTATTTTTCACCCAACAGGTTAGAGAGGCATCCGGGATAGACCTCCTCACCAGGAGACACCGCATCATCCCAAAAGAGAGGTTAGATTTTATCGAAGGCCCCCCGCCCACCTGTGTGAGGGGAACATGGGACGCAGCGATAATCGATGAGCTAGTGCCAACACAAGAGGACCATATAGTCATAAAAAGGAGGGACTCTGCCTTCCAGGATACCGAGTTCGAGCTATGGCTGAAGAGCATAGGTGCTGATACAATCATATTCACCGGCATAGACACCTGCATCTGCGTAGAAAATTCCTTCAGGGAAGGATTCAACAAGGGCTATGATGTTATACTGGTAGAAGATGCAGTAGCATCCGTTTGGGAGGATCTGCATAAGGCTACGCTACAGAAAGCGAGAGGCTCTTTCGGATTAGTCTTGGCTACAGAGCACCTCATAGATATGCTGCACACCGCCCGGCGTAGAGCGTCATCCTTCAGACTTTCTTTGGAGTATCTAGAATAACCATAGATAATAATAATCTAACGAGGAGGGCGAAGTGCCCAGAGAAGGGATCTTAATCGATACTCCTTTTGAAAGGATGACAAAGGAACAGGTAGAGAAAATCCACCAGGCTTCCATGGAGATTTTGAGCGATCCTGGCTTGATATGTTTTAATCCAAGGGCCGCAGAGATGTTCAATAGCAATGGTGCGCAGGTTACACCGGTTTCCCCCAGTGACCATCCTTGCTGGCTGGTGAAAATACCGGAGAAACTCGTTCTCGATGCCCTCGATAACGCACCCAAGACAGTCAAGCTGGGCGCCAGGAACCCACACAATAGCCTGATAATGAAGGGTGAAGAGCCAAGGGTATTCTTCATCACCGGCTCCGAAACCAACATATGGCTGGATGTTGAGTTTCCAATCTATATTAAGAAATCTGACCCCGATACTGAGATCATGGTGCCTGAATTTAAGCCGCGGCGTGGGACCGTTGCCGACCTTTGCCAGTCGGCACATGTGTGTGAACACCTGGAAACCCTAGATGGCTATATCCGCACTGTAAATATCCAGGATAAAGACATTACAGAGGATAATAAGGATGTTAATAAATTCTTCGCCTCCTTAAATAACACCACCAAGCACGTCATGTCGGGACTAACCAGCCTGAGTCAATTGGACAATGTGGTGAACATGGCAAAGCTGATAGTGGGAGGGGAAGAAGAACTTAAGGCGAACCCCATCATTTCCTTTATCACCTGCTTAGTCAAGAGCCCACTGCAATTCGTTGATGATACAACAGAGACTTTTATCGAGATTTGCCGCAGGGCGTTACCCATAGTAGTCTCCTCATCGCCTCAGGCCGGAAGCACTGCTCCCATTAAGGAAGCTGGAATTATGGCTCAAATAAACGCCGAGGTCCTGGCAGGGATAACACTAAGCCAGCTAGTAAATAATGGAACACCGGTTATTTACGGAAGTGTGCCCGTTAGGGCGCGAATGGATACCCTTGGCGATTCCTATGGTGCTGTCGAAACCAGCCAGTACAACATCGACTGCGTTCAAATGGCACGATTCTACAAGTTGCCTAATTATTCTACCTCGGGCGTCTGCGACACGAAGACGCCGGGGACACAAGCATCCGTGGAAAGACTGTTCTCCGATATATTAGTCACTTTGAGCGGGCCTCAGTATTTGCATTGCGCTTACGGTCTCCTCGATGGAAACTCTGTTTTCTGCCTGCTCCAGGCTGTTTTGGACGATGCCCACTTTCAGATGATCAGGTTCTTCCTTAAACCGCCGCGGATTAACGAAACAGAGGTCGCTGAGGTCTTGAAACAAATCAGAGCAGTGGCGGCAACACCACAGAAGCTTTACATTAGCTATATTCGCCGCGTGATGCGCAGCGGGGAACTTT
>SOIC01000143.1 GCA_004377275.1 Dehalococcoidia bacterium | reverse complement strand
GATTAATCGAAAAGGAGGAATTACTTGGCGGACACAATAATCTATGAGAGGAAGGGCCACATTGCCTACTTCACTATAAATCGCCCCGAGGCAATGAACGCCTTTGATTTTGCCACCATGCGGGTATTCAGCGAGGCCACGCTAAGATTCCGGGATGATGATGAAGCCTGGGTGGCTATTATCACCGGGGCTGGCGATAGGGCGTTCTCAGCCGGTTTCGACCTCAAGGAGCTCATTCCAGGGCAGGATAAATTGCCATCTCCAGGCAGCGGACCACCGCTTATCCAGCGGGGGCTCTATATCTGGAAACCCTTCATTGCGGCCATCAATGGCCTTGCCATGGGGGGAGGGCTCGAGCTGGCACTTGCCTGTGACCTGAGGATCGCCGCTGAGAATGCCACCTTTAGCGTTCCTGAGGTCAGGTGGAGTCTGATTCCAGGCTGGGGAGGAACCCAGAGGCTACCGCGGATGATACCAAGGGCTAAGGCTGCCGAGATGCTGCTCACCGGGGATCGCATCGATGCCAACGAGGCCTACCGCCTGGGGCTGGTTAACAAAGTGGTTCCCTTCTCCGAGCTCATGCCCGCGGCCGAAGCCCTGGCAAGCAAGATTGCGCAGAACGGTCCCCTGGCGGTCAGGGCGGCCAAGGAGGCCATGATAAGGGGCAGCAGCATGACCCTTGACGAAGGTATGCAACTGGAACTGAGCCTTGTGGATTCACTCCTGGACACTGAGGATGCTAAAGAAGGTCCCCGGGCCTTTGCTGAAAAGAGAAAGCCGGAGTTCAAGGGAAAATAGCTTATCTCTTGTTTACCATTTCGACATCATATCGTCCCAGAAGGCATAAATGCCTTTTCCATGTCGCCCGCCGGTATACCCCGCCCTTACCATCATCCTTATGAGGGGATGTAAGCATCCTTTCTCTGGCCCCATCTCCCGCATGGCGTCCTCCTCCGAAACGGCGTAGGTGCCCCAGGCGCCGCTGAAATCCCCCAGTTCCAAGGGGCCCATAGGCAGGTTGTATCCTAGCTTCAGCGCCTTGTCGATATCCTGGGGAGAGGCGACCCGCTCCCAGAGCATTTGCACCGCTTCCATCCTCAGCGCCCGATAGGCCCTGTTGGCTACGAAGCCAAAGCTAAAGTCCTTGCATACCACGGGCTCCTTGCCCAGCTTCGTGGCGAGGGCACAGACCAGGTCCACCGTTTCATCGGAGGTCAGCGTGCCCCTCACCACCTCCACCAGCTTCATCACCCCCACCGGGTTGGAGAAATGCATACCCAATACCTTGTCAGGCCTGTTGGTGGCGCTGGCCATCTCCGTTATATTAAGCTGAGAGGAGTTTGAGGCAAGAATCGCATTCGCCGGAGCATTTTCATCAAGCTTCTTGAAAACCTCCTTCTTGATATCCAGGTTTTCAGCCACCGACTCTATCACGAAATCCGCATTCTTTGCCACCTCGGAAATGTCGGTCGTTCCCTTAATTCTGCCCACTATCTGGTCCATCTGGGCAGGGGACATTTTCTCCTTGTCGACGAAGAACTTCTTGAGCCTCTGTTCGATCGCGTCAAGCCCTCGCTTCACGGTTTCATCTTTGCGCGACCATAGCATAACCTGGTATCCTCCAACATTTGAGAGAAGCTCCGCTATCTGTGAGCCCATTGTCCCTCCACCCATAACCGCTACATTTTTGATATCCTTTAGCTCCAAGAGTGTACCTCCTTAAGGTTTTTCAATAGCCTGGCTTCACCTGGTATCCCAATCCTTAATCACAGAAATTCATTATATATCCCTTGTACCCAAGCCCGCAACACTTGGCTGAAAAGTGCTTTAAGCGGGTGCTTGCCTTTGGATATAAGCGCAAGCCCGAATTCAAGAGGAGACAATTCATAGGGGCTTTCCCTGGAGTTGTGCGTATCTTTGCCTTAGCTGGCGGAAGGAAGGAAGCCCGGCCCTTGCCCCGGAGCGGGCGATAGAGAATTGAGCGACAAGCTCTCCTAGATAACCACATTCATCCAGGTTTTTCTCTTGCAGGAGTCCGAAAAGAAAGCCGGCGGCGAAGGCATCGCCAGCACCGATAGTATCTCCAGGCACTTGCTTCGTTCTTTTAGCTTCGATCATGTATTCCCGGTCGCCGGTCGCTAAGTAACAGGCGGCGGTGGTCGCTTTCCTTTTCATTCCCTCACCGAGGGTGACGGCCACGACCTGGCACCCTCGCCCCAAGCAGCTTTGGGCTCCTTTTTGAAATTCCTCGCCAGTTAGTTCCTCTATTTCCTTTCGATTAATGAAGAGGACGTATGTTCTCTTTATTATCGGGGATAAATCGGCGAGACCCCGGGCAGTATATATTGAACCCGGGGCGAAGCTCACTTTGACGGAGGGGGGTATATGGTCCATTAATTGCTTTTGGATCTCTAGCTGCCTTTCCCCAGCGAAGGAGGAGAGGTGAAGTATCCGGGCTTGTTTAATATAGTCCAGGTCTATGTCATCGCTCTCCAGCAGGCTGTTAGCGCCAGGTAATACATAGATGGCTCGCCGGCCTCGCTTATCGGTGAGACACAGTGTGGTGCCCGTTTTCGCCTTTTTGATCATGATCTGCTCGGTATCAACGCCTACATTCCTGAAATCATCCAGGAGCATCCCACCTGCTTCATCGTCGCCCAGGGTGCCGAGAAAGCCCCCAACGACGCCGAGCTTGGCTAGGCCGTAAATGGTATTCGCTGCCGAGCCCCCGGGCGACAGGAGAAACTCCGTCATGGGAGCCTCACCATCGCTCAGCATGCGCGCCACACTATAGATTTGATCTATATTCAGCGCCCCAATGCCGATTACCTCGATACCCACCTACTCCTCCTAGCCAAGTTTGCCTGCTTCCTGCCGAACCTGCCGGCGAATCCTCTGATGAATCTGAAGCGGCTCCTCAAGGTTGTCTCGCCCCTCAAGCCAGTGAAATTTTAGTTCTCCCCTGCCCTCGCCATAGGCTTCAATAGCCTGCTTAACTGCGTTTCCTCCGCCTTTCTCCCAGGCATTGAGGACGATCTTCAAATCGCCAAGGTTGGTGGAGGCGAGACCCATAGTGGCGTAGGGGAGGGCGTATTCGTTGGCGTTGAAGGCAATGGCAAGACCCCCGGCGCGACCTACCGTCTCCAGCATCCTGGAATCGGTGATGCTGTCGCCGACGACGACTACCTGTTCAGGAAATTGACCACGAGCCCGGGCAAATCCGCGCAGCGCCGCTGCCTTCCTCCTTCCCCCCATCGGCTTCACCTCGCGAAGGGCGAGGCCAATGCTGGTTTGAGGCAGTTCCTCCCAGAAGAAGCGGTCGAGGCGTTTTTTCATACCTTCATCATCCCCTGCCTTCAGCGCCAGAATCTCTTGCTCCATATTTTCCACCAGTGCGCGATCCTCCTCTTGTGCCAGGTTGCGATATCGGTCGATAGGAAATCGGGTGCAGGCGAGGTTCTCTGGGGCAATGCCCACCCGCTGCATGATGCGATTGGCGTATTGCTCGTAGCTGGTGCTGATGCAGAAGACCTGCCAATGCTTCAGGCTCATGATAAGTTCCCGCGCACCATCAACAATGGCTGCCCTTTCGGCAAGCAGGCTAATATCCTCCTCAGCGATGCTGTGATGAATTAGAAAGGGGACGATGAGGGCCAGGGTATCGCCAGGCTCATAGCCCTCCCTGCCTTCGAGGGCCAGGAGGTCATCGTAGCGGCTGATGACCTCGAAGATTTCGCCCCCCTTGGGGAAGAGCTTCATCAACTCATAGGCGTTATCCTGAATCGACAGGGGGCCTTCCATGTCAAAGAAGACTAGGTTCATTTGGCAAGTGTCCCTTTCACCCTTTGGTCTATTTCCCCACTCAGGTTGTATCCCTTAACAGGCTTTCTATTACTGTCAACCACCCTTTCGCCTGCTATCCTGACCCGGCCCTCACTGAAGGCTTTTATGGTGGCAATGATCAGCGGGAACTCTCGCGCCAGGCCGTGCCTTCGGATCTCTCGAAAGAGGGGATTTCTCTCGCCCTCCTGCTTTTTCATCTCCGCTATAGAGCGCCCCTTTATATCATCCCAGTTTCTATCGAAGGGCTCGCCCCGGATCGAAAAAGTACAATAAGTTACCGCAGGTCCCTCATCAAGCTGGGAGCTGACCAGGTGCATCATCACACCTGTCTCCTTTGCACCCTCCTCTAGCAGTCTCCAGATAACCTCCTGCCAGGTCCCCTTAGGGCCGCTGGGGGCAGCGGGGTGAAGGTTGATCATTGGATATCGGCGGCACATTTCCTCACCGATAATGAGCATGTATCCGGCGAGAACACAAAGGTCGGGGCCAGGGAGTAATCCCTCAAGCCTCCGCAGCGCCTCTTTTTCGAACTCCCCCCTCCACTCCTCCCCAACGATTTCCTTAAACCTCTTAGACGATAGGCAGATGAGTGGTATCCGGTAGCTATGGACCAGTTCGAAAAAGGAGTCGCTTTCTGTGGCCTCGCCCGGCTCCCGATTGCTAAAAACAAAGGCAATCTCTGCCTTTAGCTCACCTTCCTTGATGCTGCTCCATACTGCTCGAAGAAGGTCACGCGCTGCATCATCCCGCCCTGTAGAGAACCATCCGATGCGATATTCAGCTTTTTGCGCTTTTGTCATGGGATAGCTCACACTGATTTTGGCCTCGAGCTTTTAGTCTATCGCCTTTTTAGCGCCCTCTCCAGCTTGACCCAGGTGCTCCATAGTGGAGCCCAGAGGGCAGCTCCCCGCCCCGTGACCCTTCCCTGTGCCAGAGCGCTGAGGAACTGGTCCCTGTCGTTGAACTCGGGCATCTCCACATAGGCATTGCCGATCTCGCCAGGCCTATGGGCGTCGCTGCCGGCGCTAGCGAGCAGTCCGTGAGCTTGGGCGAAGCGCTCTGCCATAATAGACTGGCGGCGCAACAGCAGGCGTGAATTAAGCACCTCAATTATGTCAATATAGGGCAACAGTTCCTCTAGGGTTTGACGATGAATGGTGGAGCGCCGCAGCCGATCGAAGGGGTGGGGGATGCCCACCAGCCCACCTTGCTCCTTGATCAGTCGTGCCGTCTCCTCGGCGGCAAGCCCCTTGGGGATCTCCTCTGCTAAGAAGTATCCGATGATCTCTCCAGCACTGGTATGAATCTCATCGCCCACGATTACCTGGAACGGGGCGATCCTTTTCATCTCCAGGGCGCCGGCTATGGTATTGTGGTCGGTTATGGCGATGCAGTTGATCCCGACCTCGAGGCAGCGAGCGATGATCCGCTCCAGCGAAGCGTTGGAGTCATCCGAATAAACGGTGTGGATGTGAAGGTCAGCTCTTATCAAGGGGATTCGTCCTTGCTTTCTAGCCCTTGCTCCAAGGGAGTTTGGATCTGGCTGATCTTAAGCTCGGCAGAATTCAACTGCTCATTGCATATCTTGGCAAGCCTTATCCCATCCTCGAAGAGGGCGATCGCTTCCTCCAACCTCAGCCCTCCGCCCTCCAGGGTTTGAGTTATCTTCTCCAGTCTGTTTAGCGCTTCTTCGAAGGAAAGCTGTTCATCCATGCCTGGAGTCCTTTCTTCGATCCGGTGACCCTGCTCTTAAACTGGCCATCGCTCACTTTGACCTCAATGGCATCGCCACGGTGGACCTGGTCGATACGGGAGATAACCTCACCGGTGGCGGAATGCTGCACCAGCGCATAGCCGCGCTCCAGGGTTGCCAGCGGACTCAGCGAGCCAAGCTTTAACTCTCGACCGCGGAGTTTCTCCCGGCTTATGGTCAGGAGGTTCCCGAGGTGCGTTGAGGCAATCCTTGTCAGCTCGTCGATGCGCTGACGATATTGCTCAAACCCCCTTGAAAGGGCTGCCACTAGTGCCTTGCTATGGTATTGGAGGCGAGCTTCCAGTTCAGCGCGGTGGGGCACGGCAAGCTCCGCCGCTGCCGATGGTGTGGGCGCGCGCTTGTCGGCGACAAAATCGGCGATGGTGAAGTCGGTATCATGGCCCACCCCGCTGATCACCGGCACCCTGCTGGCATAGATGGCGCGCGCCACCTTTTCGTCATTGAAAGCCCATAGCTCCTCAAGGGAGCCGCCGCCGCGTGCCAGGATCACGAGGTCGATGCCCTCGGTATCGTTAATGGTATTAAAGGCTTGAACGATGCCCGTCGCCGCACCATCCCCCTGCACCGGGGTCGGGGCAATAACCAGCTCCACCAGGGGATAACGCCTGCTTATTATATTGATGATATCATGCAGGGCAGCGCTATCGGGCGAGGTGACCACGCCGATGCGCCTGGGGAAAGGGGGCAGCGCCCTCTTGCGCGCCGGCTCAAAGAGCCCCTCCTCCGCCAGTTTTACCTTGAGACGCTCAAACTCAAGGTGAAGGATGCCCATCCCTTCAGGCTGCACCACATCAACATAGAACTGGAGGGCGCCGGAGACTTCGTAGATGGAGATGCGACCGTGCGCGACCGCCGCCATCCCATTTTCTAAGGTGAGGGCCAGCCGGGCACGGTGAAACAGAACACACCTCAACTGGCTGGCCTCGTCCTTAAGGGTGAAGTAGAGGTGTCCCGCCGTCGACTCCGACAGATTGGAGACCTCGCCGCTGATCCAGAGGTCGGCAAGCATGCTATCGACCTCCAGAAGTTCCCTGAGGTAGCCAGTTACCTCGGCTACGGAATGGATCTTCATCTAGCCTGCCCTTTCAAGGTATTCGCCGGTGCGCGTATCGACACGAACGATATCACCATTATTTACGAAAAGGGGGACCTGGATGGTGATGCCAGTTTCCAGCGTGGCGGGCTTGCTCCCTGCTACCGCCGTATCCCCCTTAAAACCGGGGCCAGTTTCCACAACCTCAAGCGCCACTGAGTTGGGAAGCTCCACGCTTAGCGGCTTGTCATTGTAAAAGAGTAACTCCAGGGACATCCCTTCCTTGAGGTAGTCAATGGCGTTGCCGAGCTGCTCCTGATTGAGCATGGTCTGCTCGTAGCTTTCCGCATCCATGAAGTAATAAAGGCCGCCATCGCTGTAGAGGAATTGCACCCCGTGACGGTCCAACCTCGCTCGGGGGAATTTCTCGCCTGCCTGGAAGGTGCGCTCAATGGTGTGGCCCCCGCGAATATCGCGAAGCTTCAGCCTGACCTGGGCACTGCCCCGCCCTATCTTGATATGCTGCCAGTCAAGGATTTGGTATAGCCCTCCCTCCAGCTCGATGGTGATGCCTTTCTTAAGCTCGCCGGTGCTAATCATTCTTTTACCCCTTTTTTCGAACTTTTTCGAACCATTTAAAATTGTTGTTGTAATGCTAAAAGGCTATCGTGGCATCAGTTTATCTTCTTGGCTCTGGAGAGCACCTTAACTCTCCCCTGCTCTAAAACCACTACATCCTCGATCCGTACTCCGCCCCAGCCATTTATATACACCGCCGGCTCGATGGTGAAGACCATGCCCTCCACCAGCACGTCTTCGGAGCCTCTCCCCAGGCGCGGCGCTTCGTGGGCGGACAGCCCGATGCCGTGCCCCAGTCCATGCCCGAAATTCTCCCCATAGCCTCCCTGTTCGATAACCGTCCTCGCCAGGCTGTCTGCTTGCTCCCCACTCATACCTACCTCGATGGTGGCGATGGCGGTAAGCTGGGCACCGAGAACAAGGTCATATATTTTACCAAAAAATTTATCCTCATTTCCCAGGCAGATGGTTCTGGAGAGATCGCTCGAATAGCCATCAACGCGAGACCCTATGTCGATGACCACGGGCTCGCCGGGGAGCAGGGCGCGGTCAGTAGGCTGGTAGTGCGGAAGGGCGGAGTTAGGGCCTGAGGCTACGATGACGTCGAAGGGGACGTTTTCGCTGCCCTTTTCCCTCAGTGACTTCTCGATTTCCCATGCTGCCTCTTTCTCGGTCATCCCGGGATGGAGCAAGGACGAAAACTCCGCAAAGGCGGCATCTGAGATATCCACTGCTTTCATGATAAGCTCCCTCTCCTCATCTTCCTTCACCGCACGCAGCGACTCCACGATTTCCTCAGTGGGCACTATTTGGCTCTTTTCGCCTTTGGCCGCCACCAGCTTTCGATAGGTAGCGAAAGATAGGTCGTTTGCCTCCACCCCGACCCGTTTCACCTCAAGTGAGGATAGAAGGTCGGGGAGCCATCTCGGAGGGTCTCCCTTAGTTAGAAAAGGTTCAAAGCCTAGTGCCTGGCGTTTCGCCTGCTCGACATAGCGAAAGTCGGTAGCCAATATGGCGCTCTGCTGCGATATAAGGAGGAAGCCCGCCGAGCCGGTGAACCCGCTGAGGTAGCGGCGATTCTCTCCCTGAGAGATGAGGATGGCGTCCAGCCCCTCCTCCCCATTTTCGAAAAGCCTCTGACGCAGCCTCTCCAGGCGATAGGTCATTTACTCTCTTTCAATTCGGCGACTAGTATATCTAGGGCGTCGATATACCCCTGCCCGCCTTTACCGCTGATCTGCTTACGGGCGATGGACTCAATCACTGACTTTCGCCGCCACTCCTCGCGGGCGTGGATATCTGAGAGGTGCACCTCGATCACGGGGAGGGCGCTGTCTTCGAGGGCATCCCGCAGCGAGAGGCCGTAATGGGTGAGCGCCCCGGGGTTGACGATGATGCCCGCTGCTTCTGGGGCCTCGGCCTGGATAAAGTCGATGAGTGTCCCCTCGCTGTTCGACTGGAAGGCTAAAATTTCAGCGCCCAGTTCCCGGGCCCTTTTTACTACCATGGACTCGAGCTCCTCGAGGGTCTGATCCCCGTAGATCGAACGATCTCTCTTGCCTAGCATGTTCAGATTAGGCCCATGTATAAGAAGTATTTTCATACTTTTCGTACTAATCCCCTTCTTTCTTCGCTCTGGGGTGGGCTGCCAGATATACCTTCCGCGCTTGGCTCTGGGTGACATGGGTGTATATCTGGGTGGTTGAGAGGTTGGCGTGCCCGAGGAGTTCCTGAACCACCCGCAGGTCGGCGCCACCGTCGAGGAGGTGGGTCGCAAAGCTATGCCGCACCATGTGGGGGAATACCCTTTTATCAAGACCTGCCGCGAGGGCATACCTTGAGATTGCCTTCTGGAGAGAGCGCCCTGAGAGCCTTTTGCCGTATCGATTGATAAATAGGGCTTCCGTCCTTGAATTGCCCAGGAGCTGCCTGCGACCTTCACCAAGATATATGTTGAGGGCGGAGGCTGCCGGCTTGCCGATGAGCACCATCCGCTCCTTGGTGCCTTTGCCCCAGACGCGAATCTCCCGCGCTTCGATATTGACGCTTACCAGGTCGAGCCCCACTATCTCGCTCACCCTGAGCCCGGAGGCGTAGAGGAACTCGAGCATCGCCCTATCTCGCTGCCCCTGAGGGGTGGTGGTATCGGGCGTCTCCAGGAGTTGGGCAACCTCGTCGCTGGACAGGAAGGAGGGGAGCCTCTTTTCAAGCTTCGGCGAGGAGACGGTGAGCAATGGGTTTGAGGATATGAAATTCTGTTGCATCAAATAGCCATAAAAGGAACGGAGTGCGCTCAGTTTGCGGGACACGCTGGATTTTTCAAACCCCTGCTCCTGCAGGGTGGCGATGTAACGGCGCAGCAGGTAGCGATCCACCTCCTCCAGCGTGGCCACATTCTCCATATTAAGGAACTGCAGGAAGTGGCGCAGGTCATGGGTATAATTGCGCACCGTATATGGTGAGGCATGGCGCTCTACCTCAAGATAGCGGATGTAGTTATGAACCAGCTTCTCTATACTTTCCCTGCTTTGAATTAGGGGGATCATACCTTGAGAGCCTCCCTCTCCACCTCATCTAAGCTGCTGCTGAACTCACACTTTATGCATTTTGCCGTTGTCTTGCCCCGCATCACCAGCAGCCCACCGCACTGGGGACAGGGCTGCGGTATAGGCCTATTGCTGGTAGTGAAATCGCAATCGGGATAGCCCGTGCAGCCGTAGAAGGTGCGCTTTTTCCTGCTCTGCCGCACCACTAATTCGCTGCCGCACTTGGGGCAGGTGACGCCGATTTTTACCAGGAGACGTTTTGTGTTCTTGCATTCTGGGTAGCCTGAGCAGGCCAGAAACCTCCCGTAGCGTCCTAATTTAATTACCATAGGTCTGCCGCATAGTGTGCAGACCTCATCCGTGGGCTCGTCCGCTATCTTGACCCTTGCCATCTGTTGTTTTGCTGCCTGCAGCGTCTTTTCAAAGGGGTCATAAAATTCCTCCAGGAAGGGAACCCACTCCCTCTCCCCCTGAGCGATCCGGTCGAGCCCCTCCTCCATCTGAGCGGTGAACCCAAAATCGACGATGTCGGGGAAATGCTCGCAAAGTATGTCGCTCACCAGAAGGCCAAGCTCCGCGGGGCAGAACCGCCCACCATCCTGCTCCACATAGCCCCGCTCCTGGATTGTGGCAAGGATGGGGGCGTAGGTTGAGGGGCGTCCGATTCCCCTCTCCTCCAGTGCCTTGACCAGGGTTGCCTCGGTGTAGCGATGCGGGGGTTGGGTGAAGTGCTGCTCGGGGAAGAGCTCCAAAAGCTTCAGGGGCTCACCATTCGCTAGCTCAGGAATGGGAGCCTTCTCCTTTTCATCCTCAGCCTCATCCCTCCCCTCGCTATAGAGGATGGTGAAGCCGGGGAATTTCATAGTGGAGCTGGTAGCCCTGAGTAGGTAGGATTTTTTACCTTTTTCGCGCTTCGCCTCTATGTCCACCGCGGTGGTATCCAGTAAGGCGGCGGACATCTGGCTGGAGACCATTCGCTTCCAGATGATTTCATAGAGCCTGAATTGGTCCCTGGTGAGATAGCCTTTAATCGCTTCAGGTTCCCGCCTTATCGAGGTGGGCCGGATAGCCTCATGGGCCTCCTGGGCCCCCTTCGCCTTCTTACGGAAGATGCGAGGGTGTGGTGGCAGGAACTTAGCGCCATATTTTCCCTTGATGTAGGCGCGCGTTTCCGTCAGGGCTGAGGGGGCTACCCTCACCGAATCGGTGCGCATATAAGTGATCAGCCCCACCGATCCCTCCTTGCCTATTGATAAGCCCTCATAGAGCTGCTGGGCGAGGGCCATGGTGCGCTTGGCACTGAGGCGAAGCTTGCGCCACCCCTCCTGCTGGAGGGTGCTGGTGATGAATGGGGGCGCTGGCTGGCGAGCTACCTCCTTCTTTCGCACTTGGGCCACGGTGTAGCTCGCATGCTTCAGCTGGGAGACAATACTTTCAGCCTCCTCCCGGCTGCCGATATCGATCTTTTTGCCATCCGTAAAACCGAGAAGACTGGCAGTGAAGCCCTCTTTTGTGGCCATCTTCTCGAGATGGGCATCGATGGACCAGTACTCCTGGGGAACGAAGTCCTGTATCTCCCGTTCTCGGTCAACGATCATTCTCAAGGCCACCGATTGAACCCTTCCTGCGGAAAGTCCGCGTCTCACCTTCTGACCGAGGAGAGGGCTTATCTTATAGCCGACCAGCCTGTCGAGAATGCGGCGCGCCTGCTGGGCATGAACTAAGTCCATATCGATCTCCCTGGGATGGCGGAAAGCTTCCGCTACCGCTTCCTCGGTGAGCTCATGGAAAACCACCCGCTTCAGTGTCATGCCATCCAGCTTGGCCGCCTGAACCAGATGCCAGGAGATGGCCTCGCCCTCGCGGTCGGGGTCGGTGGCGAGATATACCTCGGCAGCCTTCTTCGCTGTCTCCTTTATTTCTTTAACCACTGCCCTCTTCTCATTGGGAACCTCATACTTAGGGTTGAAGCCATCCTTCACATCTACCCCCAACCATTTCCTGGGTAGATCTCTCACGTGTCCCACCGAGGCTTTCACGCTATAGCCACTGCCCAGCACCCTGCTTATCGTCTTCGCCTTAGCCGGAGATTCGACAATGACCAACCTTTTTGCCATTATTCCACCTTAACCCGGTAATCCTCACTGGCCTCCCGGGCAATGATATAGTTCATGCCACCAACCTGCTTTACCATCCCCTTAAGCTCCATCATCGCCAGGGTACTCGAGACCGTAGCGATGGGGAGGCATGACTGGTGTCCTACCTCGTCGATGTGGGTTGGCTCTGGGGAGAGATTTCGTAAAATTTGCAGAATAGTGGACTCGGTCTTCGTGGCGGGAACAAGCTCCTTCGCCTCAACCTGTTGCACTGCCATAGTGAGGTTGAGTTCCTCAAGGATGTCATTGGCTCCCAATACCAGCTTCGCTCCCTCCTGGATCAATCGATTGGTTCCCTGGCTCGCCGAGGAGAGCACGCTTCCGGGAACGGCGAAGACCTCGCGGTTTTGCTCCAGTGCGTGGCCTGTGGTGATCAGGGCACCGCTTCCCTTCCCAGCCTCCACCACCATAACCCCCAGGCTCAGCCCGCTCATGATCCTGTTTCTCAGGGGGAAGTTCTCCCGCCTGGGAGGGGTGCCCAGGGGAAACTCGCTCACCAGTGCCCCACGCTCCATAACCTCGCGCGCCAGTTTCACGTGATCTCTGGGGTAAACAATGTCCAGCCCGCAGCCGAAGACAGCGATACTCCGCCCCCCGGAATCCAGGGCAGCGCGGTGAGCGGTGGCATCGATACCTTTAGCCAGGCCGCTAACGATGGTGATCCTGTTTCGCGCCAGATCGCCCACGATCTGTTCGGTAACCTCCCTCCCGTAGTAGGTAGGGCGACGGGTGCCCACCACGGCTAGTGACCAATCATCCTCAGGGGTAAAACGTCCCCTAACATAAAGCACCGGGGGGGAATCGTATATCTCCTTCAGTCTAGAGGGATAGGCCTCATCTTTTTGGGTGAGCACCGTTACCTTGTAACGCTCCAGCTTCTCCATCTCGGCATCGAGGGAGATCTTGGGGCGCCTTTCTATGATCGATTCGATGGAGCGGTTGTCGAGCCCAGCCATCTCGAGCTCGGTGGCACTGGCCTGCCAGGCCCGCTCCATCTCGCCGAAATACTGTTCCAGCCGGGACAGCCTGACTCGCCCGATCCCCGGAATCAGGGTGAATCCTACCCAGTACTTGGTGTCGCTCATAAGTTAGATTATTGTAGCACAGTAGTTAAGGTTAGCCAAATACCCCTGCGGCACGAAGTAGGGGATTATGAGTAGATAGCGCTAAGGGCGGTGAGGAATTATGGGTTTCCCTGAAGATACCCTAATGGCAAGGGTGGGGTTTGTTTTAGTTTGGCGAAGTAGTCCTTGTTTTCTGCCTCCCAATTCTTGAGCACGCTATGCCCCATCTGCCTGAGGCGGAAGTTCACCCACTGCCCCTTAAGGAACAGTTTGGTCATATTGGCCCGAGAATAGTACTTTCTCAGGGCTTGCATGGTTTGGCGCTGCATCTCCACGGGCGACAGATTGTCAGGCCAGTGAACCACATGGCCGCCATCGAATAGTTTCCAGTCGGTGGGAAACCTGTCGGTGATGAATCGGCCGCTGCTCTTTATTGCGGTATAAAGCTTGCTGCCTATGATAGGGACCAGAATGCAGAGCTGGAGGCTGTCTACTCCCAGCCTATGATAGACATCGCTGTAGCCATCCGATATGAACATCCCGTGTATCTTGATGCCATACTTATGTAGCATCTTGATGCAGGCACTAATGTCCTCAGGGGTCTGCTTTTTATTGTAGCTCTTCAGCACCTCCGGCTTCAGCGACTCGAAGCCGATACATAGTACACCACAATTTGCCTTCGCCATTAGTGCCACCATCTCCTCGTTCTTGGCTACATCTGCCCTGACCTGTGCTATCCAGTTAGGCGTTATTCTACGCTCAATCATCTTCTCTAATAGCTTCCTGGTTCTGGCCATATTGGCATCGAAATTGTCATCATAGAAGAAGATGCGCCGGTGCTCGCGCC
This sequence comes from Dehalococcoidia bacterium, assembly GCA_004377275.1. GTDB lineage: Bacteria > Chloroflexota > Dehalococcoidia > E44-bin15 > E44-bin15 > E29-bin15. The sequence continues at coordinate 397 of SOIC01000143.1, read as the reverse complement.
GTGATATCTCTTCAATGACGCTCTCCGTGGAACGGTAGCGGTATTTCCTGCCGAACATAGCGGTAACCGAGCAGAAGGTGCAGTCAAAGGGGCAGCCTCTGGATGTGGAAACCGGAGTGAGCTGCATGGGTTTATTGGATCTACCCACCCCATCCACTAGGGAGAAATCGGGGAAGGGCAGATCGTCGAGATTTTCCACCGGGCTGCCACTGACAATCTTCTCACCTCCATACCTGACCAGATCACAGATTACCGACTCGCCTTCCCCGGTTACTACGTGATCTGCATACTGAGCTGCCTCCTCAGGAAGAAAGGTGGCATGGCTGCCGCCGATAATCACCCTTCCCCTGGGATTGAGCTGCCTGAACTTTTCGGCTATCTCATAGCCACGGGGGGC
>SOIC01000042.1 GCA_004377275.1 Dehalococcoidia bacterium | reverse complement strand
CAAAAGATGGTCGATATTGGACTCAAGTTGGGGTATAACACTAGCACTGAGGAAGGCCCTGAGTATAGGCACGATGTGCTGTGGAGAACGACGCCATATAGGACACCGAGCCATGTTGTTGAGGTGTGTGAAGGAGGAGTGTTGGCTAAGGATTTCGCTTCGCTGATTTGGGCGAGGGAGAACTGGAATGCAAGTGGCATTTTAATCGTCACGAATGACAGGGATTTTGAGAAAGCCAACCGCCAACTTAGTGGCCAGACTCAAATTACTATAGTGAAGGCAGAGACCGTTGATAAACTTCACGAATTGATTATGACAGACCTGGGGTTTTTAAGATCAATCTTTGGTGAGTAATCCTAAATGGCGAAGTTTTTGAATAAGCCCATCGTTATCAAGATCGGCGGCAGCACCTTCGGCAGTGGTGATACCGCCATTGAGGATCTGGTCACCCTCCAGAAAGAGGGTAGAAGCCTGGTGGTGGTCCATGGGGGTGCTAATGTGGTGACCGAGTGGCTGTCGCGGCTGGGCATTGCCACCAAGATTGTCGATGGGCTGAGGGCGACTACCGACCTACAGACGCTCCAGGTGGTGGTCGCCGTACTTTGCGGCACGGTCAATAAGAAAATTGTGGCTGACATCCAGTCGCGGGGCGGGCAAGCGATGGGCTTAAGCGGCATCGACGGTCGCCTCATCGAGGCAAAGGTCAAGAATGAGCACCGTGGCTACATGGGGGAGGTGGTGAAAATTAACCCCGAGCCTGTCGAGACTCTGCTAAAGGAGGGCTATATTCCCGTAGTTGCCCCTTCGGGCTTTGGGGTTGAGGAAGCGATGCCACTTAATGTTAATGCCGACCCCGCCGCTGGTGCGCTCGCCGCCGCTCTTGGGGCGGAGAGGCTTATCCTGCTTACCGATGTCGTCGGGGTCATGGATGGCGCGGGGGAGCTGTGGCACCGACTCTCGCCCGCTGAGGCGCGCTCGCTCATCGCCTCGGGCGTTGTTGCCGGGGGAATGATACCCAAGGTGGAGGCGTGCCTTACTGCCCTGGCCACCGTGCCCGTAACCCAGATCGTCGATGGCCGAAGGCCTCATGCGCTGGTCGAGGCTATCGCCGGAAAAGGAAGCGGGACGATAATTGCCTGAGGGTAAGAACCAATGACTGATTGGCAGGAACTGGAGCATAAATACCTGATGAATACCTTCAAGCGTTCGCCGCTGACCCTGGTGCGTGGTGAAGGGGCGAGGGTTTGGGATGATCGGGGGAAGGAGTATCTCGACTTTGTCGGCGGCTGGGCGGTTAATGTCCTGGGCCACGCGCACCCTGAAATAGTGAACGCCGTTTCGGAGCAGGCGCGTACCCTGATCCAGACATCAAATCAATTTTATACTGTGCCCCAGATACGCCTGGCGGAGCTGCTTATCGAGAATAGCTGCTTTGACAAGGTCTTCTTCTGCAATAGCGGTGCTGAGGCCGATGAAGGGGCGGTGAAGCTCGCCCGCAGGTATGGCAGGCTTCACCTGGATGGCGCTTATGAGGTCATTACGGCGATGGGCTCCTTTCATGGTCGCACCCTGGCGATGGTCGCCGCCACCGGCCAGCCCAAGTTTCAAGAGCCTTATACCCCGCTGCCTGAGGGCTTTATCAATGTGGACTACGACGATATGGATGCCATCAAGCGAGCCACGGTGAAGAAGACCTGTGCCGTTATGCTGGAGGCGATTCAGGGAGAGGGAGGGGTCAATATCCCCGATGGCAATTACCTGAAGGAGGTGAGCTCCTGGTGCGACGAATTGGGCATCCTGCTCATCCTCGACGAGATTCAAACCGGGATGGGGAGAACCGGGACGCTCTTCGCCTACCAGCACTACGGCATCGAGCCGGACATCATGACCCTGGCCAAGGGGCTGGGGGGTGGTGTGCCTATCGGCGCCCTGCTGGCAAAGGAGAAAGCCTCCGTCTTCGGTCCGGGGGATCATGGCTCCACCTTTGGCGGCAATCCCCTCGCTTGCGCCGCGGGATACGCTACCTTAAAGTATATTCTAGAGCACAATGTCGTAGAGAATTGTCGCCAGGTAGGAAATTATCTAAAAGCCAGCCTTGAGGGGCTAAAGGCAAAGTTTGAAAATATCATTGAGGTCAGGGGGCTGGGCCTTCTGGTGGCTGTCGAATTATCCAGCGACATCGCTGATGGTTTGGTGAAGGCCTGCCTTGATGAGGGCTTGCTGCTCAACGCGGTAAAGCCCAGCGCCCTTCGCTTCATGCCCCCGCTGATTATCGGCGAGAGCGAGGTGGATGAGGCAATGGGCATCTTAGAGGGGGTGCTGGCAAAGGTAAGCGGTTGAAATAATGGCGACGAAGGATTAATAATTTGGTCATCAAGGTGGAGAATGAGGGGCAAAGTTCTTACAGTTTCCATAATATTGGCAGCCCCTATAGCTATCTGTTGTGTTTTTAGCTGGTTATTGTTCTCCCCGTGTCCACCTGGTGAGTTGAGTATTGTGAATGATACGCAAGGTGTCATAGATGTCCCTGAGGATGTCAGGGAGGATGCTAATAATTTGGCAGTGGAGTTTTTTGGTAATAACCCCGCGGCGTGCCAAAGGTTTGTAGACAATTTTTTAGAAGTATATTCAGCGGCTGAGGACAGGGATTTTCTCTTAATCTTTAACTCGGGTGGTTTTGGGAGAAAAACGATCGGCCCAGAGTGGGGGACTGTTTTGGATGGAATTGAAGGGGAACTAGAGAGCTTAGGTTATACTACGCTGCTCGTAGTATACGTTCGGACCTTTGACGGTTTATTGGATTCTATCAAGGAAATTAGAGAGCAGTCCTTTTTCTACCCCTCAAAGGCAAAGCCTTTAGCTTCTCAAATAGATTTTCTCACGGAGCATATTGAGAGCATCAGGGTTATAGTAATGGGAGAGAGTGGTGGAGGGATTTTGGCAAATGAAGTCATGGAGATTCTGGAAGTCGATCCTCAAGTATATAGTATTCAAACCGGGATTCCCTTCCTTTACCATGGCGCTGTTTCAGATAGGTCGCTGGTAATAAATGACAATGGGATAACCCCTGATACCGTAAGCACCGGTGACTTATGGGCGATATTTCGGGCCAATCTTGGGCGTCTCCCCACTCATAGGCCTGAAGAAGGCCATCTCTTCTTTGAGTATGTAAGAGCGCCCGGTCACATCTATACCTGGGACCACCCCGGTGTGCGGACGCAAATCACTTCATTCTTGGAAAGCAATTTTGGAAGCGACTGAAACTTCAGATCGGAGGTTTTGAGAAATGGCAGAGAAGGTAGTGCTCGCTTACAGTGGGGGGCTTGATACCTCTGTGGCCATCAGGTGGCTTGCCGAAAACTATCACATGGATGTCATCGCCCTGATGGTGGATGTGGGGAGCGAGCGGGACCTGCCCGCTATTCAGCAGAAGGCGCTTAAGGTAGGGGCGGTGAAGTCTCTGGTGGTCGATGCCCGGGAGCTTTTTGTCAAACACTTCGTTTTCCCCGCCCTGAAGGCCGATGCCCTCTATGAGGGGCAGTATCCGCTGGCGACGGCGCTGGCTCGTCCTCTCATCGTCAAACTAATGGTGGACGCCGCCAACGAGGAAGGCGCCGCGGCGGTGGCTCATGGCTGCACCGGGAAGGGGAATGACCAGGTGAGGTTCGACGTAAGCACCATGGCCCTTGCTCCCGACCTAAAGATCATCGCCCCGGCTCGAGAATGGGGGATGACCCGGGAGGAGGAGATTGCCTATGCCCAGAAGCACGATATCCCCATCTCTGTCGGGAGCGACTATTCTATTGATGTGAACCTCTGGGGGAGAAGCATCGAGTGCGGGATTCTGGAGGACCCCTGGGCCGAGCCCCCGGAGGAGGTTTTCGCCTGGACCCGCGCGCCACAGGATGCCCCGGACAAGCCCTCTTATGTGGAGATCGGATTTGAGCGGGGTATTCCGGTGAGCCTTGATGGGAAAAACCTCGATGGCGTCTCACTGATCCAGCAGCTAAACGAACTTGCCGGCGAGCACGGTGTGGGGCGTATCGACCACGTGGAGAATCGGCTGGTGGGGATAAAGTCGCGGGAGGTTTACGAGGCGCCGGCAGCAACAGTGTTGCTTATCGCTCATAAAGCCTTGGAGGCGATGACTCTCTCCAGGGAGCAACTGCGCTTCAAGGAGAAGGTGGCCTTGGAGTATGCCGACCTTATTTACAATGGGCTGTGGTTCACCGCCCTTCACCAGGACCTGGCAGCCTATGTGGAAAGCACACAGCGCCATGTCACCGGCACGGTGCGGGTGAAGCTTTGCAAAGGGAAGGCGACGGTGGTGGGGCGAAAATCGCCCAAGTCGCTTTACAGCTTCGGCCTGGCCACCTATGATAAGGGCGACGAGTTTGACCAGAGCGCCTCGGTGGGCTTCATCCACATCTGGGGGCTTCCGGTGAAGACCCAGGCCCGGGTTCAGGGGGTGGAGGAGGAGTGGAGATGAACCCCATGCGCGACCGTTTCAAGAAAGAGGTCGATAAGTCGGTGGAAAAGTATACCGCATCCGTCTCCGTCGATAAGCGCCTGTATAAGCAGGACATCGCCGGCTCCATTGCCCACGCCAGAATGCTGGCA
>SOIC01000179.1 GCA_004377275.1 Dehalococcoidia bacterium | reverse complement strand
AAGCCAGGGGATGCGATAGGGATCAAGGTCCCCGACCGGGTGAGGCGAGGGGATAAGGTCTATAAGGTCACGGAGTAATCGCACGAATCAGGTTCGCCATCTCGATGGCGCTTACCGCCGCCTCAAAGCCGGCATTACCCATCTTTGTCCCCGCTCGCTCGATGGCCTGCTCCAGGGTATCTGCGGTAACCACACCATAGATCACCGGTACCCCGGTCTGCAAGCCAACTTGGGCAATCCCCTTAGTTACCTCGGTGGCTATATAGTCAAAGTGGGGGGTGCCCCCCCTGATCACCGCTCCCAGACAGATAACGGCAGAATAACTCCCCGTTTCCGCCATCTTTTTGGCGATGAGCGGGATCTCAAAGGAGCCCGGGGTCCAGGCGACCTCGATGTCCTTCTCCTTGACGCCATGACGCAGTAACGCGTCCTCCGCCCCCTCAAGAAGCCTGGTGGTGATGAAATCGTTGAAGCGGGAGATCACCACCCCGAACTTTAGCCCCGCACCGAGAAGCGTACCTTCATATTTCTTATTCAATATCGCCTCCTCTCTCGGTAAGCCTAGCCCGAAAAAACCTCGTCGCTACTCTTGCCTAAGGCAGCATGAATATCGAAGCGCACGGAGCCCACCGCCGCCTTGCCCCGCACCGCGTCGGCAATTCTGCCTGTCATGCTGTGGCCAAAGGCGCCACAGAGCTCAATTACGCCACATCCCTCCTCAGCTAGTTGCTTTGCCTTATCGATAGCCTGGTCCATGTTGGCCACCAGCTGGGTGACGAGCTCCACAAACTCCGTGCTCAGCGTGCTACGATGCTTGTCGGGATCAGCATCGGGCACTATAGCCATGAAGGCTATTTTCATTGCCATGTTTCCCCCTTTTTTATTAAGGTTCCGGCTCTATCCCCTTGTCTCCTCCAGCTCCAGAAGGTGTCCCAGCTTCTGCTGCTTGGTCTCAAGATAGTGTAGATTGATGGGATTGGGCCTGACAATGAGCGGCAACGTCTCTACCACCCTGAGCCCATAGCCCTCAACTCCCACCACCTTTCTCGGATTGTTGGTCAAGAGGCGAATATCCCTGAGGCCAAGGTCTACCAATATCTGGGCGCCAATGCCGTAGTCGCGAAGGTCGGCGGGGAAGCCCAGCGATTCATTGGCCTCCACGGTATCCAGACCCTCATCCTGGAGGGCGTAGGCCGCGAGCTTGTTATGCAGTCCGATCCCTCTCCCCTCCTGCCTCATATAGAGGAAGACCCCCCGGCCCTCTTTGGCGATGGCCTGCATTGCCATGGCGATCTGGTCGCCGCAATCGCACCTCAGGCTGTTGAAGACATCTCCGGTTAGGCATTCGCTATGCACCCGAACCAGCACCGGCTCCTCCCCCGATATATCCCCCTTCACCAGAGCGACATGTTCATCGGGGTCGATGGTGCTGCGATAAGCAATGGCGACGAAATCGCCATACATGGTGGGCAGATTGGCCTGGGTCACCCGGGTAACCAGCCTCTCATGGCGCCGGCGATAGGCGATGAGCTCAGCAATGCTCACCGTGTTCAGCCCATGCTGCGCGGCAAAGGCCTCAAGCTCGGGGAGACGAGCCATGGTGCCATCCTCATTCATGATCTCGCAGATGACGCCCGCCGGGTAGAGGCCGGCGAGCCTTGCCAGGTCAACGATAGCCTCGGTATGCCCCACCCTAACCAGCACCCCTCCATCGCGTGCCCGCAAAGGGAAGGTGTGACCGGGGCGAGCCAGGTCCTCGGGCCTGGTCGCCGGATCGAGCACCGCCTTGATGGTGGCCGCCCGATCATGGGCGGAGATGCCAGTAGTAACCCTGTGTTTTGCCTCGATGGATACGGTGAAGGCGGTTTCATGCTTTGAGGTGTTTTCCCCAACCATCATCGGGATGCCCAGCTCATCGAGCCGCTCCCCGATAATGGGCAGGCAGATGAGCCCCCGGCCATGCTTCGCCATGAAATTGATCGCCTCTGCGGTGATCTTCTCCGCCGCCATGGCCAGGTCGCCTTCATTCTCGCGGCCCTCGTCGTCAACGATGATTATAAACCTTCCCGCCTCTATGTCCTCGATCGCCTCTGGAATTGTTGCCAGCCCCATACTCCGCCTCCTTTTTCCACCGATAGCGATATTTCTATTATTCGCCTGCTGCCTTGGATAACTATGACGATAATCGCTACCTACTATGCCAAAAAGCCGTGCTCGGTCAGGAACTCCTTCGTTATCCCCGTGCCCCCCTCCCTCAGCCGCGCCGCATACTTGGCGATGATGTCCACCTCTAAATTTACCATATATCCGGGTCTCCGGCCACCGAGGGTGGTATTCTCCAGCGTAAAAGTGACCAGCGAGACAGTAAACGAGGTAGAATTACATTCTACCACAGTGAGGCTAACGCCATCTACCGCGATAAAACCCTTTTCAACTACATACCTCATTATCTCTTGAAGTGCTTCAAATTTCAAGAGGAGAGCCTCCCTCTCCGGCGTCACCGAGAGCACCCGGCCCACCCCATCGACGTGCCCCTGAACGAAGTGCCCCCCAAAGCGACCGCCCACCGCCAGGGGGCGCTCCAAATTCACCCCATCGCCGGGGCGAAGCGCCCCAAGGTTGGTGCGCCGCAGCGTCTCGGGCATCACATCAACGGAGAAGGAATCGGGCGAGACCTCAGTAACGGTGAGACACACCCCGTTTACCGCGATGCTATCGCCCGGCTTGGTATCCTCCAGCACCTTTTGGGCTGCGATGGTAAGCTGGCCGGGGCGAGCTGCCCTGACCTTGCCTACCTCTTCAACGATTCCGGTGAACATCCTTTCGCCCGCCTATATACCCGCATATCATCACATCGTCGCCAAAACGCTCTACCTTTACATGGCTCAGCCGTAGCGCATCGGTGATTCTTTCTGCGCCCTTGCCGCCGACTGCCAATCTCGCCTCCGCTCCCCCTATAATCACCGGGGCGATGAAGGCCACCACCTTGTCCACCATGCCACCCTCGAATAGCGAGCCCAGCAGGGTGCCCCCACCCTCCACCAGGACGCTGGTGATCTGCCTCCTGCCCAGCTCCGCCAGCAGCTCCCCGAGGTCGACCAGCCCCTCATCGTGCGAAAAAGACGGAAGCTCCAGCACCTCGGCCCCTGCTTCTTTGAGTTTTTTCCTCTGCGCGGACGGGGCTGCCGGAGTCGTGGCTACAATTATTTTCCCTGGCTGCCTGAATACTTGCGCTGTGGGTGGCGTGCGTGCCCTGCTATCCACGATGACCCTGATCGGCTGTTTTCGTTCTCCCCCCTCTTCTCCCATCCCCTTTCGTTCTCCCCCCTCCACGCTGTCCCTAGCAGTGAGCTGGGGGTCATCGGCAATTACTGTGTTCACCCCCACCATGATGGCATCCGCCGCCCAGCGCAACTGATGAACGTATTCCCTGGATTCCTCACCGCTAATCCATTTGGAATCGCCCGTCCCGGTGGCGATCTTACCATCGAGGCTCATGGCGAATTTTGCGGTGACAAAGGGCAGGCCGGTGGTGATGAACTTGATATAGGCTTCATTAAGCTCTCGGGCCTTCTGCTCATGCTCACCGAGTTTTGTTTTTATACCGGCATCATCCAGCGCTGCCTTTCCCTGGCCCGAGACTAGCGGATTGGGGTCGAGGGTGGCAATATGCACTTCGGCGATGCCCCCCTCAATAATCGCCTGAGTACAGGGCGGGGTGCGCCCGAAGTGGCAGCAGGGCTCCAGTGTCACATACATCGTGGCCCCCTCAGCCCTGTGCCCCGCCTGCCTCAGTGCCACTACCTCAGCATGGGCGGAGCCCGGTGGCTGGGTATAGCCCTGGCCAATAATCACGCCATCCCTGGCGATCACCGCCCCCACCGCGGGATTGGGGCTTGAGCTTCCCAAAGCCAGCCTGGCCAAAGAAAGGGCACGCTCCATGTAATCCATTTTTCGCTTTTTCGCCGTTTTTGAAACGATTTCCATAGAAAAGTAGTGGCTCGGGGAAAGCAAGCGTTTATATTATAGTACGAAAATTCGCCCTTTTTTATTATATCCCGATCCCGAGCGTGCGCACCGGATGGACTTAGTTACCAACGACTTTTCTTCTCGAAGTCCTGATAGAACCTACTCTCGGTAGGCTCAGTCTGCCCCTGGTATTTGCTCCCCAGGCTTTCATCCCCATAGAGCCGCTCTGCCACCGTAGTAAGACGTAAAAATGATATCTGCCCGATCTTCATCCCATAATAAAGGGTAATGGGAAGCTTCGCAACATTGGAGAGCTCCAGCGTCAAATGCCCCCGCCAGCCGGGGTCAACATAGCCAGCGGTGGAGTGAATTAGCAGCCCGATCCGCCCCAGGGAGCTCTTCCCCTCCAGCCGACCAACGATATCATCAGGGATGGTGATATCCTCGAGGGTACTCGCCAGCACGAACTCCCCAGGCTGTAAAAAGAAGGGCTTTTCGTCCTCGATCTCCACAATTTCGGTCAAACCCTCGAGGTCCTTTTTTACATCTATATAAAAGGGAGGCCGCCAATTACGGAAAACCAGCAGCTTTCTATCTAGGCGAACATCGACGCTCGCTGGCTGGATGCAGGCAGGTTCCAGAGGCTCGATGATAATCCTCCCCCGTGCGATCTCCTCTTTAATAGTTCGGTCGCTCAGCACCATATACAATTACCTGTGCCGCAATTCTATCACCCACCCTATCAAAG
>SOIC01000080.1 GCA_004377275.1 Dehalococcoidia bacterium | reverse complement strand
ATTATATCCTGCGACGCAGCACCAGTCCAGTTCCGCCAAGGGCAGCCGCCGTGACAAGCATAAACACACCACTGCCGATCAGCATTTGGGTGACACCAAAGCCCAGAACGGCAAGGTACAGGTAGTTCTCCATGTTCAAGGCCTGGGCATAGCTCAAATGCTCGGGGTCTGTTGGGTCAAAGCGACCCTCACCCATCAGCTCATCGTATGTCGAGGCTATTCCTCGGCGATGCTCCCTAACTACGTCGCCGGCAGCTTGCGCTTCCCCAGCCGAATCGACTAACTCACCGTTCGCTACCGCGGTCTCATCGAGGCCGAGAGTCACCTGCTCGATCCGCATGGCGTCCTCCATCCAATCGGCTTTAGTGACGCCCTGGACAATGAACATTACGCCCAAGGCGAAGGCGGCAACGCTCAGACCCAGCACCACTATCCAAAGATATTTTGTTACAACAGACATACCATTCCTCCTTTAAAGGTTTTGATTTAGCGTTATCCCTAGCCATTTTCGTGGCAACTTCAAAGGCGTTTCTCCAGTCTCACCCCCCCTATCGATCTCATTCCGCTGGTTCAAAGTAAGCCCTGAGGTAGAGGATCTTTTCTGATTCAACGGGATCGTTTGATATCACAGTGATCTTGAACAGGTGTTCGCCTGACATCTTCATTTCCTGCACGGTAGGGGTTTTCACCCGCACCGTTCCTTCATCACCGGGTTGCAACGTTGTAGGACCTACAACGGGCTTACCCGGTCAGCACCCTTCAATGACCTGTATTTTCACGTCGTCAATTTTAAGCGGCGCGTCTCCCTCATTTGTAAAATGAAAACTATAGTCTAGTGGAACGCCTGGGGACACATTTCCCACATCGACGTAATAATATTCGTCGAATTGAATCCTGGGCTGGCCAGTTGGAGACCCGTTACCCCCGCAGGCAGTCAACCCTACTGCTGCCAGCAGCACGCTTAAGCTTATCATTATGGCCATGCGCCTCATTTTTCCATCCTTTCTAGTACTTGTATCCAGTTGGATTTTGTAATTGTGTTATCCTTCGATCCAGTTGCTGGTGTTACCGCCCTTGACAATAAACTCCGTCCTCTAGTCCCACCCCCTCTGATCACACTCTATATAGTTGGCATAGTCGGATGATTCTCCTGGAATAGCCATGTTGTCAAATAACGCTCTCCTGTGTCAGGTAGAACGACCACGATAAGCTTACCCTCGTTTTGCGGCCTCCTCGCCACCTCTACTGCGACCCAGGTTGCCGCCCCGGAGGAGATACCGGCTAAGATGCCCTCTTCCCTGACCAGTCTTCGAGCCATTATCCCGGCATCTTCATTGGTAACCTGGATAATCTCGTCGACCAGATCCATTCTCAACACTTCAGGGACAAATCCAGCGCCGATGCCCTGAATCTTATGGGAGCCTGGTTTGCCACCGGAGAGGACCGGCGAGTCTTTCGGTTCGACGGCAATGGCCCGAAACTCAGGCTTTCTCTCCTTGATCACCTCCGCAACCCCAGTAATGGTTCCACCGGTTCCTACACCGCTAACCAGGATATCCACCCTGCCATCGGTATCCTCCCAGATCTCCTCGGCCGTAGTCTCGCGATGGATCTGGGGGTTTGCCGGGTTTTTAAACTGCTGGGGAATAAAATAGTTGGGATTATTGGCCACCAGTTCCTCAGCTCTTCTAATTGCCCCGGGCATTCCTTCGGCTCCGGGGGTTAGTACCAGCTCCGCCCCGAAAGCTGCCAGAAGCTGTCTGCGCTCCAGGGACATTGTATCGGGCATGGTGAGAAGCAATCGGTAGCCCTTGGCGGCGCAGACAAAAGCTAAGGCGATGCCCGTGTTTCCACTGGTAGGCTCGATGATCACCGTGTCCTCTTTGATCAATCCCGCCTCTTCAGCAGCCTCAATCATACTAGCCCCAATCCTATCCTTTACATTAGATAAGGGATTGTAGGATTCAAGCTTGGCCACGACCTCGGCGCCTAGCCCCTTGGGTATTCTGTTCAGTCTAACCAGTGGCGTATTTCCAATTAGCTCGGTGACATCATTAGCTATGCTTGGCTTTTGCCGTCTGCTCCTAGCCTCGTAGGACACTTTTAACATTTACTCTACCCCCTTCGATTAGTATTCACGGTATTTGCGCTAGGCTATATGGCATTTCGTACTATTTCCCCCAGCGTCAGTATGCCTATGGGAACAGATCCACCTTCCGGCGGTCCGGTGACCACCAGTTGGTGAATATCGGCGTCGAGCATGTCCTTGGCCGCCTCGGCCAAGGACACGTGGTTGGGCACATAAAGGACCTTTTTGGTCATGACCTCAGCCACCGGGATCTCTTTCCAATCAGGGCGGGAAAGCATCTCCCTTACCATGTCCTTTCGGCAGATGATACCCTTGAACTGGCCCGTAGTATCTACTACTACCACTGAATTGTGTTTACTGAGTTTCTCGTGGATATCACCCAGTGTGTCATCAGGCCAAGCTTTGATCAAAGGGTGGAGTGCCACCTTTGAGATACTGATCTTACGAAGCATGCCACGCCTCCCGCTGCCACATTTCAACCGCCGATAATATGTCCAAAGCCAATTGAACCCTCTTCGCTGCCTCTAGGCGAATAGCTCGCGGTTTCGCTTAAATGTAGTACTCTACTACCGCTGATTTCTGCTTTTCCCTTTGCCGCTCGACCAAGTCCTGTAAGGTTGTTGATTCCAAAACCCCTACCATTGCTTTTTTCGTCTCTGCCCAGATATCGCGAACTATACAGGTATCGGCACGCGAGCATACATTAGGATCATCGACACATTCCACTGGGGCGAGTGACCCTTCTAAAACTTGAATCACTTCACTTAGTATTATCTCTTGTGGTGGCTTACCCAGTGAGACCCCACCATATGCTCCTCGAGTGCTCCTCAATATGCCCGCCGCTATAAGAGGGGCGATTATATGCTCCAGATAATGGAGGGAAATCTGCTGTCTTTGGGCAATAGCTTTTAATTGCACTAGGCCTTCATTTTGATGAAGGGCAATGTCCAAGAGTGCCCTGGTTCCATATCGTCCCTTGGTAGAAATCTTCATTACTCCCACCTTTAATGTTGACCTATATCATCAACAATGTCTACATTATCATAAAATAGGGAAACTGTCAATAGTCTTTGAAACCTCCTTAAAAATGGAATAAGCATGGCTCACCGCTTCTTTCGCTGCGTACTGGCCAATGTGCTATAATCGTGGGCGTATGTTTAGGGCAGAGCGGAACTGAAGCATGCCAGCGCCGGGAAGAAGGCTTTTCTATGGCTGGGTAATCGTAGCGGCCGCTTGGTTGGTGATGTTTGTTAGTGCGGCGGCCATTAGCTCCTTCTCCGTATTCGCTCCGGAACTGGAGGGGGAATTCGGCTGGACGAGGGGGATGCTCTCCCTAGGCTTCACCATTAATGCGCTTACGATGTCGGTATTCGGACTGGCAGCAGGGATGCTGGTCGATCGAATCGGGCTGAGAAGGACCGTGATCATCGGCGCTGTCATCGGGGGGCTGGGGATCGCCCTGTTGAGCCAGATAAACCAGCCCTGGCATTTCCACCTCCTCTACGGGGTTCTCGCCTCCTCGGGGATCGCATTATGTTTCATTGTCCCTACAGTGGCCACGGTGCGGAGGTGGTTTATGAGGAGGGCGGCCCTGGCGATATCTATCGCGATGACCGGCTCGGGGCTAGGCATGGTGATTCTACTGCCGTTGATCCACCGTATCATAGTGGCTATTGGCTGGCGTGATAGCTACATCGTCCTTGGGCTCATCATGGTGGTGGGCGCCGTCATTGGGGCGTCACTTTTAAAGAAAGACCCGGAGTCGGCGGGAACCTATCCCGATGGCATCAAGCCCGAGGCGGATGAGCTTGAGGCCCGCGCTGACTTTCTCGCCCGCACCGAGAAGTGGACGGTAAGGGAGGCCTTCAGGACCTCTAGCTGGTGGTTCCTCGTATTCTCCCAGTTCTTTAACATCGCGGTAGTCGGGATTATCGGCCACATTGTTTTCTGGGGCGGCGACCTGGAAATACCACGGGGGGATGCGGTGAGCATCCTGAGCTTCTTTGTGCTAGCTGCGGTGGCAGGCCGGCTTTTCGGGGGCTTTTTCTCCGATTGGCTGATGGCCAGATTCGGTATCTCTCGAAAGCCCGTACTATATTTTTGCACCATTGGCGTAGCCCTGGGGTGCTTTCTCGCTATGGGGGTTAATAGCGAAACAGAGCTTCTTTTGGTTTCTCTGCTTATCGGATTCTGCTACGGAAGCGGCCTCTCGGTGTTCCCCACATACCTGGGAGACCTGTTCGGGGTGGTTAGCGTGCCCATGCTTTTTGGCGTCATGTTCTTGCTCGCGGGGGGATTATTTAGTGCCATCGGTCCTGTTTTATACGGATTCATCCACGATACCCAGGGGTCTTACGATACAGCCTTCCTGGTTACGGCAATATTGTGCCTCATCTCAGCGGTATCCCTGTTACTGATCAGGGCGCCGGTGAAGGCGACATGAGCCCAGACTGATGTCGCTCAGATAGATAGGTGACACACGGCATCGTGGATTTCGCTTTATTGCCATCACTAGGAACTCGAGGATCTATGAAAGGAGTACCCCGACCCCGAGGCCGCCAGGTCGGCCGACACTTCGGCCTAGATCGGGGGACGCTTCGGCCTAAATCGTCCGATAAGTCGGACTCTCGCAAAGCGGAGGGGTCG
>SOIC01000100.1 GCA_004377275.1 Dehalococcoidia bacterium | reverse complement strand
CTGGCCCTGGCCTCTGCCTTGGCCCTGGCCTGAGCCTGAGCCTGAGCCATTGCCTGAGCCTGAGCCCTTGCCTTAGCCTGTGCCTTAGCCATAGCCTTAACCTCTGCCTTGGCCCTGGCCTCTGCCGCAGCCCTAGCCTTAGCCCTGGCTTTCTTCTCCGCCTTTGTCATTCCTGAACGTATCATATGATAGCCCCCCATAAACCTTGGGAACTGATATCACTGGGTTATGATCTCTATATCAAAGTCCAGCCACCATGTTTCACCGCCAGAAGAGAGCGTGATATCATTGATCTCGAGCGTCTGATATGGCAGCTCCTCTATAAGCCCGAGGAACTTAATCAGTCGTCGTAACTGCTCATCACTATTTAGCTCAATGGCATAGCTATGAGCCTTATAAGTTCTCCCCCCAATACTTACCGTGCCCGCCCCGGTGGGCGTATAGGTATAACTACCCAGCCCGGCCTCTTGCACAGCATTAATGATAAGGTCCAACAGTTCCAGGTCATCAATCTCCTTAGGGAAGGGTGCCTCCTCGGCCAATTTCCGCTCCGCCTCTGCAAGCTCCCTTTCAAGGGCCCCGATATTGTAGCGGCCCTCCAGCATCGCGATCTGTGTCTCTCGCCACTCGATATCTTTTTCGAGGTCCGCCTTCGCGCTTACTGCACTGAAGTATCCCATGGCAAGAAACACGTTCACTACCAAAAGCACCACGACAGCTACAATGAGGATGAGTTGAAGCCGAGAAGGCTTCTTTATTGAGGGCATCTTCACTGGCCACCCCCACCAATCAAGTGGACGGTCATGGTGAAGGAAGTCCAATCACCGGTATGAAGCGATGTAACATCAGCCCCGGAGAAATACTCGCTCTCCTCTAAGTCTGTAGCATAATCATAAATGTAGCTATCTCTGGTAGCGGCGCCGGTAAGCCTCACCTTGGAGTCTGACTGCACAATGGTCTTCAGGGTAACCCTTGTGCTGGGGAGAATGCGATCGATTTCGTCGACTATCTCAGACCACAACACCCGGTTCTGGATGAAGGTTTGGTAATCCTGTTCTATCGCTGCCAGCGCGCTATTCAGGGGGTCGATTTGGGCTTGTAGCGCGTCAGCCTGTCTTTTTATGTCATATAAGTCAATAAGCTGCGCTTGGAGCCCATCACGCTTCGTCTGCAGGGCGTCGCTTTCGGCATCTACGTCTGCCTTAAAAAAAATGAAAAGCACTGGCAGACAGAGCATCAATACAATCAGGATCACCAGGGCGATGCTCAGCCTCGATAGTTTGCGGGGCAGATACTCGGGTGGGAGCAGGTTCAGGTCGATTAACTTCGGGCGACGCTCAGGTAGCTGCTGTGATGTCATTGATACCTCTCTAATGAATAAAGCACTTGGTGGAATTTACTACGAAAGGTGGTAAAAGTCAATAAGCTGCTCGATCTGCCGGGATAATATAACGCATCGGATGCCTTTGGCTCCCCATGCTCAAAGCCGGCTGTCCAGCCTAGAGAAGATGCTGGGACAGCCCTGGCAGGGTCGTGGGCTAGACTACTATTTAATGTCATACGTCAGGATTTCCTGTGGGAGTTCACCGCTGGGTAACTCGAACCCGACACTATCCGGGGCTATCCATTCAAGCTGGATGCCCGGTTGCAGGGTAACATCAGCATTTCCAGCTATAGACCCATAGTAGTTACTGCCAGGGTTTAACTGAGTACAACCCTCGATAGACACGGTGAACAGGAAATCGTCCTCGCTGGAGGCGATATTTGGTGAGAAGAAAATGTCTCCAATCGCAATGAGGCATCCCGATCCCGCGATGGTAGTTTTATACCCTATGGTAAGGGCGCCTTCAACTAAGATAGTCTGATCGTTAAGATCTAGAATGAAGTCTTGGTTTGTTGTGCCAATTGTTAGATCACCGGTAACATAGATGGTCCCGTTAAGCGTTAGCGTCTTGCCAATCTGACTTGAGTAGATAGCTAAGTCTCCCTGCCTGTACAATGGCCCTATAATTGATATATAATTGGCATCTATGGAGGGGTCAGGGTAAGGATCTGACTGGTCCACCTCGGACAAGAAATAGACGATATATTCCCCCGCAGACGGCCACCAGTCTATCTCATCTACCTGAGTGACATTACCAGTGATGTTTTCCTCTCCACTAATACTATCAGTATATAGTACCTCGCCGACGACAACACTACCCGGCTGGATGGTTATGTCACCGCTACTGGTAATGGCATTGTCACCGAAGGGAGAAAGATCAAACATTTGTTCTAAGACGTAGGATTCAATTGTGGTGCTGGTACCACCGTCAGTGGTAGCTGTGGAGGTAATCTTGTAAGTTTGGTTGCCGGTATCTTCGACTACACTAACAGCTACAGTTCTGTCATAAATTACGTAAGGTTCCCGTTCCCACTGCTGTTCCTCCGTCTCATTCCATCCCGTCAACTCTTTACCCTGCTGTAACCAGAAGAAGGCATCTTCAATACCGGAATCGGCGGCATAGTAGGTAATGGCCCTTTCTTCACTCTTGCTGGATAGCAATAGGCTGGTGTTGAGATGGTTTAACAACGCCACAATACTGATTGCCCCGACAGTCATGATTACCAGGGCCATCGTTAGCACATACCCTTTTTTATTCTTGGCCATGTTATTCATTTTAACTACTCCCATCCCAAGCCCTCATGTCTATGTAGCGGGTATCCGTTTCCGATATCTCATTGGCGGTTCCCGGGTTCAGGGTTACCGTCATATTGACCGTCACCGGGTTGTCTTCGCCATAAGAGAAGACAACATCTGGAGCATGCGCTATATGAAAAGCGATAACTGTCGTGGTGGTCAATTCGCCATCTATACTTTCCTCTCTGATCAACTGACCACCGTCATACCTGTAAGCCACAGTGTGGTCGTTCAATGAAGGGTAATCAGTCCAAGTGAAATAGCCATAATTCGTGTCAGTATCTGGGGTAAATGACTGCGCTTGAACCCCGTCATGTTGAATGCGGTCCAGGGCGAGTCTCAGCTCGTTAATGGCGGTGAGCTGGCTGCTCTCTCGCGGAGGCACAACCAGAACTTGATAGAAGATGCTACCGATGGCGCCCATCATTAGGGTAGTTATTGCCATCGCAATCACTAGCTCTATCAAAGTGAAACCTCGTTGAGTTCTTGGCATCTTGTATCACCGATCTGTTTTATAACCCTGTAACACCACGCTCTTGTCCTGGTAAGAGACGTTTACAGTTATCAGTTGCAGTCCTGCAACGTTCCCATAAACAGTATCATCGGCGTCCACGTCAATTGTATAGCCTGTGGGTTCATCAAGTTTGTCATAAAGTCCATCATCATCATAAGGCAACGACTTGATATACTCCATCTGGGATTGGGCCAGGTGCAGCGCGGTATTGATCTGACTATCCCGGTAGGTGCCCAGCATCCCTACTTGGATTCCTTGCATGAACCCAATAGCGACTATGGCGAACACCGCTATGGCGATGACAGTCTCGATTAATAGATACCCTTTCTTGTTCATATCGGTCACCTATTTGGCGCGCGCTTGCTGATTAGTGTTATATTATAGCATACATTTTTATAATATACAATACTATTTTCCATTGAGTTACCTGTTTTTCCTTTTTCCTTCATATCGGTCGCCTATTCAATCTGGCCAGCCAGCCCATATATCGGCTGATACACGGAAAGGGCGATAACCATCACCAGGCCTCCCACACCGACCGTCAATAACGGCGTCAGCATACCCGTTGCCCTGGAGACCGCTGCGTCCGTCTCATTCTCGTAGAAATCGGCCACCGACTCTAGATTGGGTTCCAACCTGCCTGTTAGCTCGCCAACGCCCACCACTTGACTGAGGAGCACCGGGAATAGCGGTTGGTTCTTCATCGCTTGGGAAAGCAATAGCCCATCACTGACATCGCTACGCACCCTTATGAATGCTTCTCTAAAGTGGACGTTATCGCTTGTTTCAATTATCAGGTCCAGGGCATCTGTTATCGTGACGCCGCCACCGATCAGGAGAGCTATGTTCCTCGCAGTTCTGGCCATGAACCCTTTAATGACGACCTGCTTAATTACCGGGATCTTCAGCATTATGGTGTCCTTGGTTCTTTTCCCGCGCGGTGTCCTGAAGTACAGAATGATGCCACCGATCAGCGCGACCATGCCGAGGAATAGATACAAGATGTTATCCGTAGCAAAGTCGGATATGGCCACTATTATCTTGGTCAGTAAGGGTAGCTCCCCGCCAATCTGGTCGAAAAGGCCGCTCATTGCAGGGACAACGAAGGTAACCAGGGCAGCGATGGCTCCGACAGCAATAACAAGCACGAAAGCGGGATAAGTCATGGCTCCCTTAACCTTCCTCCTGATTTCAGCCTCTTTGATCATTTGGACGGTGATCTGCTCCAGCATGTGCTCCAGGTTTCCTATCTCCTCACCCACCTTTGTCATGCGAAGATAAAAGGGGGAAAATACGTTTGGGTGTTCGGCGCAAGCATCGGAGAAGGTGTTTCCTGTCTCCACAGATAGTAGAATATCACGAATCAATTTTTTCATACTGGCCTTCGTAGTCCGCTCATGGAGCATCGTCAAGGAGGGGTATATGCCAATGCCCGCGCCAAGGAGGGTGTGCAAATCCCGGGTAAGATTGAGCACCTCTGTGCGCTTCACCGCGAAGAGGGTAGGCAGCATTTCAGCCATCGAGGGAAAGACCCTCTTCTTGTTCAGGGCAATAATGGTCAGCTCAAACTTCCATAGTGCCTCCTCTGCCGCCTTTTCCGAATCGGCCTCTAGGGTCCCCTTGACTATTTCACCATTGGACTTATAACCAACATAGCTATATAACATCAGCGCCTTACTCCTCAGTCATTCTGAGCCTAGCCCTCTCTTTTCCGAGCCGAACCCCTGCTGGAGTTGCCAGGGAAGCAATCTCGCTCAGGGTAAGCCCCCCAGACTCATTAGGAACAAAAATGATTCGCTTATCCCGAACCAAATCACCAATTCCTTATAATGCCATCCTCCTACAATTTTTTACATTCTAGTGCTCATTAGTTGCTCAGCCGATGGTAAAGACATTGCGTGCCACTTCGCCCGGGGTGGTGATCCCCTCCTTGGCTAGGCTCATACCATGATGGAGCATGGGGAGCATCCCGTCTGCCTGTGCTTGGGCCCTAAGCTCAGAGGAACCTGCCCGTCGTGTGATCAAGCTTCTTATTGAATCCGTCACAGGCAGCAACTCGAATGCCCCGATTCGCCCGCGATAACCGGTAAAGGAGCAGTAGTCACAGCCGGTGCCATAGTGGAATTCGTCTTGTTCCTCTCCTGTCACCTGCCGGTAGGTCGCGATGTCGGAGAGGGATGCTTCCTTAAGCTCCGCACATTTGGGACAGACCCTCCGCACCAGGCGCTGTGATGCGGTGGCAACCACCGCAGAGGTAACCAGGAAGGGTTCCACTCCCAGGTCCATTAGGCGAACCAGTGCTCCGACTGCATCGTTTGCGTGGAGCGAGGTTAGCACCAGGTGTCCGGTCAGGGCAGCAGTCACCGCTGTCCCTGCCGTTTCCGCGTCACGGATCTCACCCACCAGGATGACATCCGGGTCCATGCGCATACACGCCCGCAGCCCACTAGCAAAGTTAATCCCCGCGGTAAAATTAACCTGAATTTGGCGAACCTCTTCAAACTTATATTCGATAGGGTCCTCAATGCTCATGATGTTGCGCTCCTTAGAATCCAGTTTCAATAGCGAGGCATATAGTGTAGTTGTCTTTCCTGAGCCGGTTGGTCCGCTAATTATGATCATGCCAAAGGGGGAGGTGAGGGACGCTTCATACTGCTCCTTGAGATATGGTGGCATCCCTATCTGCTCGAGCTCGAATAGGTTGAAGGACTTATCCAGTACGCGCAGCACCGCTGACTCCCCCCAATTGGTGCCTATGGTGGCAACACGGAAATCTATCTCCTTGCCAGCGAGATGATCAGTGAACGAGCCATCCTGGGCGCGTCTGCGTTCTGCGATATTCATATCAGCCAGTATCTTGAGTCTGGTAAGTATCGCCGACAGAACCGCTATAGGTAAGGAAGCGGAATCATGCAGGACACCGTCGATCCGATAACGGACTTTGAGGACAGTCTCTTCGGGCACGATATGGATGTCTGATGCCCGTTCGTTCACCGCCTGGGTGAGAATCCAGTCCACCGCTCTAACGATGGGGGCCTCGGAGGCTGCCTCCGCGAGCCCCGTAGCCTCGTCAGTCACCGTGCTCACCTGAAAAGCGGCTAATATGTCCATAAGCGTTTGCGCGCTCTGGTCAGTCGTCGCATAATAGCTGGTTATGGCATCACGGAGATTACCCCGCATGGGGATGACCGTCTTGATCTCCCTATTAGTCAGCGCAGCAAGGGTATCGATGATGTGGAGGTCATCAGGGTGGTCCGTAACCACGGTCAGGGTATTGTCTTCCAGGGTCAGCGGCAAAACATTGTGCTCTAGAGCCCACGCTATTGGGACTAGCGCTAGAGCCTCGGGCTGAACCTTCAACTGTTGCAGATCGACGGTGGGCACATTGAGTTGAAAGCTGATGACTTTGTCACGCTCTTGTGGATTCTCCGGTTGTGTTTGCTCCTCTTTGGCCATTCCCATCACATGCTTTGTCTATCGTCTGCTATGGGGCTAACTTTAACATAAAATATTAACCCTATGGCGTCTCCTTTTGCATCGAGTGCGTTATGCTATATTAACTTATATTATGCAGTATTACCCTTCCGACGATATCACAAAGATACAGTTTTGTCAATACCGTATACTAGTCCAGTACGTGAATGACACAGCACCTCCCAGCTTATCAACCCTGTCATTGCAACCCCTCCGCCTTACGAGAGTACGACCTGTCGGCCTCGGCCTTGGGGGAAGCAATGACGGTGAAAGCGTTTCGCTGGGGATAAGCCTCAACATGGCGATGAAAGAGTGCCTTACAATGAGGGTAGGGTGCCCTCCATATATCTGAACGGGTTCATACCGTTCAAATGCTAAATTTGGTAGGCTTGGTCTCTAAATCCAGGCCGGTCCTAGGTCAGCTTGACGCTAATTTGACTATCTGCCGGACTTCTGTGAAATTATGCTGAGGACACTTTGTAAGCGCAGATATTGGCCTTTCTGAACAGATCTATGGCTATATGGGGTGCTATGGTGTGGTTATTCTTATGTCTGTGGAGAGCACCTATATCCCTGATACCCGGCGAGATTATCATGCCGCTTAGTGGGGCAGGATGCTGATCGAGGTTTGAGCGCAGCCTTGCCTGTCCCTGACCTAGAGATGATACAAAGCTAATCCGCCGGCTATCAGCAAAGTTACTACGACTGCCGCTGCCGTCAAGCCCACCAGAGCGCCGCCGAGCATGAACAACTCGTCATCATTAGCTAGCCCAATACCAATAAGGAGAATGGCACCGCTGAATACAGTATTGGTGAAAGGTATTGGGATCAGCATAACAATGGCTACAGGAAGAATTACGATCCCTAAAATAAACCTGGTTAGCCTTCTCTCGCTCAGGCCTCCAAAGCGCGGTTTGGAGAATCTCTCAATCAACCTCAAAAAGGGAATCCCTCTCTTCTGAATCAGGGCAACCATTTTTGCACTAATCTTTTTACTATGAACCCGCTGAGGTATGACGGGAGAGCTTCTCCCCGCGATTATCTGTAAGTCTAACAGAATAATGAGAAAGGCGAACGGAGAGGAATACCCCGGCGCCGGAATGGGCAAAGCCGATGGTAAAGATAACAATACAAGTAGGAAGCCAAATCCCCTCAGTGAGAGGATATCAAGAAGTTCTCCAAACTTGATACCCTCGGGGTCAGCAGTCTTGATTAAATTCTCTAGCTCTATGGATAATTTCTGCATCTTTTTTCCTATGTCCTCGTGCCTTCACCCCCGTCAACACTGTTTTTTCCACCTTACCCCCAGGCTGTCATTGAGTTCGCATAACATACCAACTGTGGATCATTATAGCATCTCATACTGCCTCTCGCTATGATGAGAGTAATTGCGTAAGAATTAGGGTGCATTGACGGACTAGGGGTTTCATGGATGCATTTGCCGTAGTAACCGAATGCAGTAGCAGCAAAATGAATGGAAACTCGTGATGTACACCTTTGTCAGCCTCTTTATGCGGTGCCTTGGCCTGGCCTATGGTGGTTACCTGTTGCGATAAATCAACCGCGGGGACGAGTGGAGGAGAAGACATCCACGCCATACTGTAGGTTCAAATAGGTAGACTCTAAAAAGGGGAGTCCCCCGAGGCCGACAGGTCGGCCGACGCTTCGGCCCAGGTGGGCCTATGCTTGTGCCTAAATCGTCCGATAATTCGGACTCTCGCAAAGCGGAGGGACGGCAATGACACACACCCATAATAGGACAGCGGTTTTATGTCACTAATCTATTTGACGAGACACTAGCTATTCATGGCGCGCTCGGCATGGTATAATATGTAAAGGAGGAGGCATGAAGAGTGATCTGATTACAGCCCTGCGTCAGAATCATGCCCTGGAGCACGCTACTGTTTCCCTGCTGATCAGGAAGCTAGACTCAAATGTGAGGATAATCGGGAAGTCCACCTTTGACGGCTTTTATATCTATGGTAATGTTCCCAGTAAAGCGGTTCGGGAGGCAGCTACAGAGGGGTTGGACCGCTTGCAGAATGGTGAGCGCGAGCTGGGTGTGTCCCCTCTCTGTGGGACGAACATTATGGTAGCAGGGATATTGGCGGGGGTGGCTTGCCTTATTGCGCTGGGGGGTAAAAATAGGGGGCAGCGGCTTTCGCTGGCCATCATGGCGGCCACCGGGGCGATTATCGCCGCCCAGCCCATAGGCAGAGCGGCCCAAAAGTATCTAACCACATCTGCAAACCTTTCGGATGTCACCATTAAGCGAATCACCCGCCGTGGTACCGGCGCGCGAATCCTCTATAAGGTAGAAACCGCTCGAGGGTAAGCTTGCTCGGTGGCTTAGCCCTCTCGTTGTTGAACTCATAAGCACCCGCTCACCCTTAACATAGTGCCGCGATACTCCTTCTTCGCCAATTCGGCGTATTGCTTCCTCGTCAGATTCTTCTATTAGCTGTCCACACCCTCCGCGATAGGCGAGTCAAGCTGAATTTGGATTGAAAAGCCGCTCTCCATAGGCTATAATCGATATGCTCTTTAGAGGGATTTTATGTTTAAGGCTAATAGTTGTGGCGAGCTAACCGCAAAGCATATCGGCGAGCGGGTGACCCTTGCCGGCTGGGTGCATCGGCGGCGGGATCATGGCGGGCTGGTGTTCATTGACCTGAGGGACCGCGCTGGTTTGGTGCAGGTGGTGTTCAATCCTGAGGTATCGGGGGAGGGACACGAGGTTGCTACCAGACTGCGCCATGAGTATGTGTTGCAGGTTACCGGTGAGGTGGCGAAGCGCCCCCAGGGAACGGAGAACCCAAATCTCCCCACCGGTGAGGTTGAGGTCATCGCTCAGCAGGCCAAGATCCTCAACCCATCAAAGACACCCCCCTTTTATATCAATGAGGATATTGATGTGGATGAAAACCTTCGCCTCCGCTACCGCTATCTCGATCTGCGCCGCCCCAGGATGAAGGAGAACATCCTTCTGCGCCATCGGGTGATCAAGTTCATGCGCGATTTCCTGGATGAGCGGGGCTTTATCGAGATCGAGACCCCGATCCTGATCAAGAGTACCCCTGAAGGGGCGCGGGACTATCTGGTGCCCAGCCGAGTTCACCCCGGCAAGTTCTATGCCCTGCCCCAGTCCCCGCAGCAGCTAAAGCAACTGCTCATGGTGGCCGGCTTCGAGAAGTATTTCCAGATTGCTCGGTGCTTCCGCGATGAGGACCTGCGTGCCGATCGCCAGCCGGAGTTCACCCAGCTCGACCTGGAGATGAGCTTTATAGATGAGGAAGACATCCTCGTTCTCATGGAGGAGCTTTTCACCTCCCTGGTGGAAAATGTCACCCCCACGATGCGAGTTTTGCAGCCCTTTCCCCGCCTTACCTACCGCGATACCATGGAGCGCTATGGGACGGACAAACCTGACCTGCGCTACGGGCTGGAGATCAGGGATCTCTCGGACATCGCTGCCCATTCTGAGTTCACCGTGTTTCGCTCCGCCCTCGATGCGGGGGGGGTTGTGAGGGGGATATGTACCCCGGGCTGCGCCCATTACTCCCGTCGCCAGCTCGATGAGCTGGCTGAGCTTGTCCAGGCTTGTGGGGCAAAGGGACTGATCACCATGCCCATCGGTGAGGAGGTGACGCGGTCGGTTCTGGATAAGTTCCTGACCAGGGAGCAGAGTGGGGAGATGGCGAGCCGTTTTGGGGCCGGGGAGGGAGACCTCCTACTAATAATTGCTGGGGAAACCAAAATGGTTGAGGAGGCGCTGGGAGCATTGCGTGGGGAAATGGCGCGACGCCTGGAGCTTTTAGACCCCAACCTCCTCGTCTTCTGCTACATCCTCGATTACCCCCTTCTGGAGAAGGGGGAGGGAGGTCGGTGGGAACCGATGCATCACCCGTTCACTGCTCCCAGGGATGAGGATATTCCCCTCCTCGACAGTGCCCCGGAAAGGGTGTACGCCAAGCACTATGACCTGGTATGCAATGGGTGCGAGCTTTCCAGCGGCAGCATCAGGATCCACGACCGCGAGCTTCAGGAGAAGATTTTCAAGCTGTTGGGGTATGGCGAAGCGGAGGTTGAACAGCGGTTCGGGCACCTCCTTGAGGCCTTTGAATACGGTGCCCCGCCCCATGGCGGCATCGCCCCGGGGATCGATCGGGTGGTGATGCTCCTCGCCGGTGAGGAGAGCATCAGGGATGTGATCCCCTTCCCCAAGAACAAGAGCGCCATGGATGTAATGTTCGATGCCCCCTCCGAGATACCGGAGGAGCAGCTCAAGGAGCTTCACCTCAGATTGAGGCTCGATTGAAGTGAATTTTAGACCGAGGATGAACCGCTCAAGTAGAATGAGGATTGCCATTGCCCTGGTGGCGATGGTCTTTTTGTTTGCGGCTTTCAGTTGCCGCTGGTTGCCTGGCGGTGGGGGCTTAACCCTCTACGGCTCCGAGCCCGTTACACTGGACCCTGCCAGTTGCCCTGATGCTGCCTCGGCGAGCTACATCGTGGAGATCTTCAGCGGGCTGGTCACCCTCGATAATGAGCTCAATGTAGTCGAGGATATTGCCCAGAGTTACGACCTTAGCCCCGATGGCAGTACCTACACCTTTCATCTTCGCGAAGGGGTGAGATTCCATAACGGCAGGGAGGTTAGGGCGAGTGATTTCAAGTATTCCATAGAGCGTGCCGCTGACCCCCAGACTCGCTCTCCAGTGGCCGAAGCCTACCTCGGTGATATTGTGGGCGTTAAGCATAAGCTGCGGGGTGAAGCAGACGAGGTTAGCGGGGTCCGTGTGGTGGACGAAAAAACCCTTGAAATCACCATCGATGCTCCCAAGGCCTACTTCTTGGCCAAGTTGACCCACCCCACAGCCTTTGTGGTGGACGAAGAAAATGTGGCGTCCGGCGGCGACTGGTGGCGGCACCCTAATGGTACGGGGCCCTTCAAGCTTAAGCAATGGCAGGAGGGGCAGCGGATCATCCTGGAGCGAAACGAGCTCTTTTACCGGGGCCAGGCAGAGCTCGAAGAGGTGACCTTCCGCCTTCGTGGCAACTCGATGATGATGTACGAGAATGATGAGATCAAGATAACTCAGGTGGGCACTGCCAACATCGAAAGGGTGCTCGATCCCATGAACCCGCTGAATGAGGAGCTCATGATTGCCCCTGAGCTTTCCGTTTCATATATTGGCTTCAACACCGCCATGCATCCCTTCGATGATGAGAAGGTGCGTCAGGCCTTCTGCCACGCCGTAGACAAGGACACAATCATCGAGATATTGTTGAAGGGCACTGTATCGCGGGCCGATGGCATTCTCCCCCCCGGCATGCCAGGCTATAATGAGGAACTGGAGGGGCTGAGCTACGATGTGGCGAAGGCCCAGCAGCTTATCGCAGAGTCAAGCTACGACGATAACCTGCCACCCATCGTCCTCTCCATATCAGGCGGTTGTGCCGGGATGTCCGCCATAGATGCTGCCATAGCATCGATGTGGCAGGAGAATCTGGGGGTTGAGGTGGCGATCCAATCGGTGGAGTGGGAGACCTTTCTCGATGACATGAGAGAGGGTAGGCTTCAGGTGTTTGAGATTGGCTGGGTTGCAGACTACCCCGATGCTGAGAATTTCCTGGATCTCCTTTTTCATAGCGAGAGTGTGGAGAACCATACCGACTACAGCAATCCCGAACTGGATGAGTTGCTGGAGCTGGCGCGCGTGGAAGGCGATTTCGATAGCAGGTGGGAAATCTATCAAGCGGTGGAGGAGACCATCGTCGCTGATGCCCCCTGGCTACCACTCTGGTTTGGCCAAAGCTACTATCTGGTCAAGCCCGAGGTGAAAGGTTTCTTCCCGGCACCTATAGTTATCCCAGTGCTTAAGGGTGTATGGATCGAGGAGTGAGCTTCACCGTCATCCTGACTCCGATTTAGGCCGAAGCGTCGGCCGACCTGTCGGCCTCGGCCTCGGGGGAAGGGTCTAGAGATTCTTCGCTCCGCTCAGAATGACAAAGGGTGTCGCTTCGCTCGCAGCGATAGGGGGCTTAGCTTACTAAGGTAGTGGACGTGGACACTTTATTGGCTGGGGGCTCTTTTTCATGCTATAATCTCTTGGAGGAAGAGTGAAGGTATCGACTGAGAAAATCGAAAATAGCCAGATGGTGCTTGAAGTGGAGGCGGAGCCTGAGGAGGTGGCACGCTCTCTGGAAGAGGCGTATCGCCGTTTGGTAGGGCGGGCCGAAGTACCAGGCTTTCGCCGCGGGAAAGCGCCACGGGAGATGCTGGAACGCTACATTGGCAAGGAGGCGCTCCTTGAGGAGGCACTGGAGCGCCTGGTCCCGCATCTCCTGAACCAGGCTATAGCGGAGCAGGGGATCGAGGCCATCGCTCAGCCTGAGGTCGAGATCACGCAAGTTGACCCTGTTAGCTTTAAGGCCACCGTCTCGGTACGTCCCACAGTGGAGCTGGGAAACTATCGGGAGCTGAGCATCGCTCCAGAGCCTGTTGCGGTCGCTGAGGAGGAGGTAAATAAGGTTATCGAGCAGCTTCGTTACCAGCATGCTCCCTGGGAGCCAGTGGAGCGCCCCATTAAGTTTGACGACCTAGTGACGATTGATGTAGCGGGTAGTGCGGAGGGGAAGCCTCTGTTAGATAGAAGGGACCTTCAATTCCAGGTGCTACAGGGTTTACCCTTCCCCGTACCCGGGTTTGCGGAGAAACTGGAGGGACTGGAGAAGGGGCAGGATAGCGAGTTCAGTATTTCCCTTCCCGCTGACTACGGTGCAAGCGAGCTTGCCGGAAAGGAGTGTCTCTTCAAGGTGCGGGTCGGCGAGATCAAGGAGAAGAAGCTCCCTGAGCTCGACGATGAATTCGCTAAAAGTATTGGCCAGAGCTTCGAGACCCTCGATGCGCTCACCGATAACGTCACCTCAAATCTGCGGCTTATGTCTCAGGAGAGAGCCAGGAGACGCTATGAGGAGAAGGTCATCGATGCGGTAGTGGAGCTTTCCCGTGTGGAATTCCCGCCTATTTTGGTGGAACAAGAGATTGAACGACTCATCGCGGCACAGGAAAGGGAGCTAGGGGAAAGCAGGCTAAGCCTGGAGGACTACCTCAGGAGCAGGAAGAAGAGCAAGGAGGAGTTGAGAGAGGAATTTCGGCCCGTGGCCAGCGGACAGGTCACTGGCTCTCTCGTGCTGGCTAAGGTGGCTGAGGCGGAGAAGATCGCAGTAACCGATGAGGAGATCGAGGAAGAGGTAGCGGCCATGGTTCAGGGGGCGGGGGAGCAGGGGGAGGAACTGAGGAAGCTGTTCCAATCCGCGGCGGCCAGGCAGTCCCTGGAGAGGGTGCTCGTTAATAGAAAAGCGGTTAAACGGCTGGTGGAGATTGCCTCGGGTGAGGCGGAATCTACGTCAGGTGAGGATAACGCCACGTCGGGCGAAGCTAAGGCCATATCAGGAGAGGCTGAATCTACATCATCAGGCGAGTCGGGGGTTGTGTAAAAGGCGAAAAAGAGAAAGGGGAAGGAAAATGGAACCAAGAGGGATAATACCTTTTGTGACGGAGACCAGCGCTCGAGGTGAGCGCACTTTAGACATATACTCGCTGCTCCTCAAGGAGCGGATAGTATTTCTAGGCACGCCCATCAGCGACCAGATAGCTAACCTCATTATTGCCCAGCTCCTCTATCTGGAGCGGGATGATCCGGAGAAGGATATCAGCCTCTATATCCACTGCCCCGGCGGGCTGATCAACGCTGGTTTTGCCATCTATGATACGATGGAGCTCATCCGCTGTGAGGTCTCTACAATTTGTGTTGGCCTGGCGGCAAGCATGGGGACAGTTCTGCTATGTGCTGGGGCCAAGGGGAAGCGTTACGCCCTCCCCAATGCCACCATACACATGCACCAGCCGATGGGTGGTGCACAGGGGCAGGCTTCTGACATTGCCATCGCTGCTAAGGAGATCATCAGGATGCAGGAGAAGCTGCGCATGATTATCTCCAAGCATACCGGTCAGTCTTTGGATAAGGTTGCCAAGGATACCGA